>JBDRTM010000292.1:0-2782 GCA_043824065.1 Planctomycetota bacterium
GCCTTTAGCCCTGAGCGAAGCCGAAGGGGAAGAATCTCTTATACCAATTAGAGTTAAAAATTGCCGAAAGAATTGAACATAATACTAATTGAAAGGCCCTGGATTCCTGCTTGCGCAGGAATGACAAGAATAGGCAATCGGCAATCAATAAATAGAATTGGTATTATTTCTGCCAGCCAGACCCTTCGCTTCGCTCAGGGTGACAGTTTTGAGATAGTGTCTTAGTTATAGACCACGGGAGACCCAGACAAGACTAAAAGGCGCCGGCCTGACTTATCTGTCCTTTGTAGCCGATAAAATAGAGGAACCTTTCGTACCTGAATACGGGTATCCAGAGGGCCTGTGCCTGACTCTGGAGCTGATTGTAGTGGTTGAGTCTTTGTAACAGGGCCTCGTATCTTTGCATTGCTCCCGGGTCCAGCTCCAATTCTTCAAAAGTTGGCTGCTGTTTTGGGACCTGCGGCAGCCCGCCAAGCACTAAGAAATCTGTGTCGATGGAAATGGTATCAGCAACCCTGCCGCCCCATTTTTCGATAAGTGCTCTTATTCTGCCGATAGCGTTGGAATCAAAGTTTCCGTCGTTATCAAGGTCAAAATCGCCGGCAACCACGAACACATTTGTTTTGTCACTGTTCCAGATTAAATTTGCAACAATATCACCATCTAATACGGGTCTTTTTGCTTCTGAACGTGTAATACGTGCTGCAGAGTAAGTTTCCGCTACATCATATACTTCGATTTCGGCCTTTCCCTTGCCGTCCTTCGGGATAGGCCCGCTTCTGTCATAAACCGTGAAGGTCAGACCTCGATAAACGTGCTGGTTGCTGCCGATATTCAAATGGACCACCTTGGCCTGGTCGTCAATCAATATTATTTTTCCGTCGGCTCTATGTGCCAAAGCCTCATGGTCCGGTGGCGGCTTGATATCCATAACCTCCTGCTGAGCACGTTTCATAATATCCTCAGACATCTTCAATTCCGCCTGAGTTTTTAGCAGTATGTCATTCAGGGCTTTTAAATTAGCTCTTGCTTGCTCTAATTGATTCCTATAAGTGTCAACTTGCTCCGTAGTGCTCTGTTCCAGACGAACCTGAAGGTCATTGTAGTCTGCCTGAATTTGGTTGACCTGCTCTTGTAGTTTGTTTTTCTCACTTTGGAGTACTTGTTCTTTTTCGGAATTGGCTTTATTCGCATTCGCAAATTTCTGTTCGAGATCATTGAGCTGTTTCTGTGTAGCGAGTTTTGCCTTTTTGGTGTTGTCCAGCCCTGCTGTTAGGTCCCCAATTATTTGGACAAGTCCGATTGTATTGGGCTCTGCAATATCGATATGCTCTTGGGCCGATTTTAAGGCATTTCCAACTTTTGTATTGACGTCGTTGATTTTGGCTTCAGCCGATGTCGTTTCAGGTACGCCGCCGACGATTCGAGATGTCGTTCCGTCGAGATGCCCGACCATTGTACCGAGCCAGCTCTTTCGGCTTGCTCTCGTTCCAACTATGGTGCCCAATGCGTTTCGTTCATTGCTTTCGGCCAGGTCGTCAATCTGGTTTTGTATGTCGGCCAGTCTCGTCTTTTTGTCCTCAGCATCGACATAGTAAATAACCGCAATAGTAGTGGCGACAATAAATAGCCCGACAAAGGTTATTAGTGTGTAAAGCATAGCGTTGCTTTGCTTTCTCCTGCGTGCCGGCATAGTAAAACTCCTCTCAAATACAGAAAAATCACCCGTAAAAGCTTGTTTTCAAAATGTATTATAGACCCTAAAGGCCTCGGAGTCAACAAAAAAAAGCTGATAGAGAAGCGTTTTTACAGCAGAACGGCTGCTTGAGCAACTGCCGGCTCGATTCTGCCTGGTCGCCGATAGTGCCAAATAAATGCTTAGGGTTTCTCCAAAAGGCCGGATAATTGGCTGATTTCGCTTATTGTATGTTGTGCTCGTCCCGGCGAAGGCCGAGGCCGTAGCGGGGCAGCGGACTCGGGTTCCACACTGACGGCTCTGTGTATGCGGGCAGGGCGGATTAGCTGGATAGTTAAAAACCCCAATTTGTTCGGAGCGATAAAATCCTTTTTTTCGTTATCAGCGACATAAGCCATATTTTCCGCCTCCACCTTGAGTGTCTGCATTATTTTTTCAAAGCCCGCCGGCGACGGTTTCCAGCATTCCCTGCCGAGCTGTTCGGTATAGACTATGGACTTAAAATATTTTTCGATTCCTAATGCCTGCACTTTGAATTGTTGCCCCGGCAGAAAGCCGTCCGTCAGCAGAGCTAATGTGTATTTTGTGCTTAGTTCGCAAAGAGCGTCCCGGCTGTCCTGCGGAAGTGTTATTTTGGGTTTATGGTTGCGATAAACCTCTATTAGCTCGCCGATAAGCTCATCGTCATAGCCCATACTAAGCTCATCGAGGGCTGCATTGAATGTGTTTGTGCGATTGCCGGCAGTGAGCTGCTCCCAGAGAGCGGCAAAAATACGCTCGGCAGGGGGAGCTTCACGTGGCACGGGCATCCTGCCCGTGTTCACGGCCTGGAAGGCCGTGCCACGAAGGCGGGGTTCAGGCCGATTGGCCAGAAACTCAGCTACGGCGGCGAAACCGCTTTTGCAATACTCGATTTCATCGTAAAGCGTGTCGTCTAAATCAAAAACAACAGTCGTTATCATAAGTTAATTGACTATTTATTATTTATTATTGATTATTGACAATGCTCAATAATAAATAATAAATAGTAAATAAAAAAGGCGAATCCATGAAATTTTTCCAAATAATGCGTCCTTTGCACCGGAC
>JBDRTM010000293.1:0-7051 GCA_043824065.1 Planctomycetota bacterium
AGTCCAGGCAGGTTGTTAAATCACGTATATGGGAAATTCCTGATAGGTTCTTTAACGGTGAAAATTTTCGCCCAGCTTATTCGTTTCGGCATAAAAAATGTACGCATCCGGTCTAATGGTTGCACCGTCGGCGAAGAGAAATCCAAAACGCCGGGCCGGGGCCGGACCAAACCGACTCGGACATCGGCGAGCTCAGTCGGGCCGCGACGCGGCAGGCGGCGCATCATTTTCTTTCACCTTACAGCTATGGTCGTTGTCCTATCGCTGCTCGTGGTGGGCGAGCTGGTGCTCAGATTGTGCGTCCCTCACCCACCAATCAATCTGAATGACCCCTACGTCTCCTTCAGCGGTCTGCGCCCCCTCTTCGTCCTCGACTCAACGGGCACACGCTTCGAGACGGCCGAGGAACACCTGACCTGCTTCTGCCCCCAGTCTTTCGCTGCCACGAAGGGGCCGGACACGTTCCGGGTCTTCTGTCTCGGTGGCTCAACCGTACAGGGACGACCCTACTCTACAGAGACTTCCTTTACTACCTGGCTCAAGCTCAACTTGCGTGCCGCCCGACCCGAAACGAACTGGGAAGTAGTCAACTGTGGCGGGATTTCCTACGCCAGCTATCGTCTCGTACCCATCATGCGGGAGCTGCTCAAGCATGAGCCTGATTTATTCATCATCTACACGGGACACAACGAATTCCTCGAAGACAGGACATACCGGCGCCTAAAGAGAATGCCGCGCGCACTACTTCGGCTGCACCAGGTGATGCTCAACCTGCGCAGCTACTCTCTTGCACACCGGTTCCTCTCTGGTCGTCGCGCCCAAGGCACGGGCGACGGACGCTCATCGAAGCCTGTTCTTCCCATCGAAGTCCAGGCCAGGCTCGACTTCCGCGACGGGTTGGATTCCTACCATCGCGATGATGCGTGGCACCAAGGCACCATCGAACACTTCCGCCACAATCTTCAAAAAATGGTCCGGATGTCCCACGGGGCGGGGATTCCCATTATCCTGGCCAATCCGGTCACCAGCTTGAAGGACTGTCCTCCTTTCAAGTCGGAGTTCCGGACCGACCTGCCCGAGCGCCAGATGGAGCGTGTGGTCGAACTGTGGGAACAGGCCGGGAAACTGGACTGGGGCGATGCCTACGGTAAGATCAGGCTCCTCGAACAGGCCGCCGCGCTCGACAACCGGCACGCCGGGCTCCTTTACTGGATCGGCAAGTGCTACGAGCACATAGGACGCTCCAATGAAGCAAAGAAATGGTTCGTACGGGCAAAGGAGCAGGACATCTGCCCACTGCGCATCCTGGAACCCATGCACGATGCAATCTTGGACGTCAGCGGGCGACATCGCGTACCTCTTGTGGATGTGAAGGTGCTCATCGAGGAACGCACCGAGGACGGAATCCCGGGCGACGAATGGCTGCTGGACCACGTGCATCCCAGCATCGCGGGCCATCAGCTCATTGCCGACTCGCTGTACCAGGCCATGGAGGACATGGAGCTGGTACGCACTCCCCAGGGCTGGCGGGCAACCCGGGACGAACTGCGGCAGCGCCACCTCTCGTCCCTGAACGATGCCTACTACGCGCATGGACACATCCGACTCAAGAGGCTGGGCAATTGGAGTCGCGGGCCCATCCTAAATCCACCTCCTCGCCCTTCCGACTCCACACAGGATTGATCTCTAAAAATCTAATGAAATCAGAGGTCTTAATGATTTTTACCCGCAATTATAGGACGAGCTATTCTATCATCTCCCTGCTCGGCTTACTCCGTAGTATCGTCAGAGATTGACTTATGCTACCAGCCTTGACATTGCATTCATAAAAAGAAGGGAGACAGGCGCCCCCCAGTTGTACTATGGGCTTAATGAACCCGCCTGTCTCCCTCTGTGAAGGAAAGAGTATTATGCCCGTTTTAAGGTGCAACGGCTTGTTTTACTTATGACCCCCAATATATAAAATATAACTTATTTATCTCAATGTGCAAAAAATAAATAAAGTTTTGGCTTCTTGCGGATTCCTGCAATTTATTTGATTATTGAGCCTAAAAAAGCTATAATCCTTTCGTGTAATCATAGGCCGTTCCATGCAGACACGTCAAGACAAAGCTATGGACCGGTACGATGTAGCGGTGTCCTTATGAATAGAAAAAAAGGATTTACCCAATTAGATATTGAGATTCCCAATCGCCAAAGCGAAAGTTTTCTCCGAAAGTCCCGTAATCCCGTCAGGGATGCCTTTCGGCAGGGATGCCTTGCGGCGGAGTCCTTAGAACTAACTTGCCCCGTTAGAAGGAAGATTTCTAATGGAGCGGGGTTTACCCCGTTAGAAAGAAGACGTTGTTTTCTAACGGGATTCACCTTGATAGAGCTTTTGGTAGTGATTGCCATCATTGCGTTATTGATGGCGGTACTGATCCCGGCTTTAACCAGGGCACGAGAACAAGGTAAACGGGCGGCTTGCATCCATAATCTAAAAAATCTCGTTTTAGCTTGGCTGATGTATATCGATGATAATGACGGTCACTTGGTAAAAGGCAACGCTGGAGATAACGGTTGGGTAAAACTCCTGGGTTCGTTACCAAATGAGCAGCCTGTCCAAGAACAACTGGATACCATAAGAAATGGCCTCTTATTCGAATATGCTAAGATGACCAAGCTATACCGATGTCCGGTCGCCGAGAGAAATGAAATGCGGACTTACAGCACAGTTCATGCCATGAATGGACTGAAATTCGCCGGAAGCGGTGACGTACATAAGAAACTATCTGAGATTAGGAGACCCGGTGAAAGATTGGTTTTTCTCGACGATTATGGCCAAGATTGGGATGCCTGCTGGGCCGTTTGGCACACACAACCATCATGGTGGAATCCCATCCCCATGCGTCACCACGGGGGAACGACTTTGGCATTTGCGGAGGGACATTGTGAATGGTGGAGCTGGAGGGACCAACGTACCATAGATTATGGTAATGAGCCATGGATTATCTCAGAAGCCGGAGCAGGTATAGAGAAAAATCAACCGGGAAATGTCGATTTAATGAAATTGCAGAAAGCAGCATGGGGGTCTTTAGGATACGAACCTTAAAGAGCATAATCCCAACAGGACTATACACCCAAAGAGTCTTCGGGTTCTTATATTCGACATTGGCCGATAAAACAGACTGATACCGCATATAAATTAAGCACTCATAACTTGATTCGGCGAGAATCCATTAAAGCCGGTCACAATCTTTGCCGATAAAAAGACCGATAAGACAGTAAAGGGAAAGTTGGTCTAAAGCGACTACGCCACAACCGGGCTGGAGCATACCGAACAGCATGGAAAACGGACAGCTAAAACTCATCGACGTGATAGAAGAGATGTGCCTGTCTCGGCTTGGCTCCGCAAAGCGAGCCACGACGGGTACTGAGAAAGATGTCTGTTTTCAGCCTATGCGTCTTGCCCGGGACATTATGAACGCCGATGTTAAGACACTGACCCTCGACCATACCGTCAACCAATGCCTAAAGTTTATGAAGGGTCGTAGGGTCCGGCATGTTCCTATAGTTGACCTTCCGTATGAAGGAGAGACAAAGCCGTACTTTATTGGTGTCGTTTCAGAAAGGGATATACTGCGACTGAACGCACCGGATGCCGAAGTAACCGGTAAGCAAAAGAAAGACCAAAGATCCCTGCGGCAGGTGCTGGTAAATATAGTCGCCAGAAAACCCAAGTCTGCCTCACCTCAGACACCGGTACAGGACGTTATTATGACCATGACCTGTAACCATATTGATATGGTGCCTGTTCTCGATGACGCTGATTTGGTGGGTGTCATCACGACTACCGACCTGATGAAACTCTTCTTCAGACTCGATAAAGTGATACACGAGCTATGCCCGGAATTGAACAAAGGTGCCCCACCTGTTGATATGGCTTCTGAAAGCTCAGCTAAGGCCAAAATCTTGTCCTCATGGGTTTTTCGGGCCGTTCAAGAGATTATGACCGAGCAGGTGATTTCTCTGGAACCTCAGGACAACTTAGCCAGAGCGATGGAAGTCATGCAGGCCGAAGAAATCAGACACATCCCAATAATGGATGAGCAGGAGAAATTTGTAGGCTTGGTCTCCGATAGGGACATTCTGCGGAATCTTCCCTATGCCGGCAGACGACCATCGTCACCCCCAAAGAGATTTCGAGAGCACCTGTTTGCAACCGACCCATGGACAACAAATTTCCTAATGCCCATCGAAAGCGTTATGGTGCGGAAGGTGTTACATATTCTACCCGGCTGTAGTGTCTGCGAGGCTGCGGACATCCTGTACACGAAGAAGATAAGCTGCCTTCCCGTGATTGATGAGCAAGAAAAGCTTCGGGGAATAGTTACTGTTACCGACCTGATGCGAACGTTGCTTACCGCCTACGAGTCGGCCGAGAAAGCCGCCCTAATCACAAGCCAAAGCAGTATCCGCTGACTTTCAGCTTTATATAACAACTCCACCCACTACGCGCAATACGGGCCACGAGCAGCATTATAAATACTAAAAAAAATCCTTGTCCTTTATACTTCAAGTGCTGTAATATACTTGATTCTGAAATTGTCCAAACTGGAACCTGCAAATAAGCTTTTTGGAGACTTAAAAAGTGGCTGATACCGGCGACATTCGCAATATCGTTCTTTTAGGGCACGGCGGAAGCGGCAAAACCTCCCTCGCCGAGGCTATGCTCCATAAATCCGGCGCAACGAACCGCCTCGGAAACGTTGACGACAAAACAAGCATCTGCGACTACTACGATGAGGAAAAAGAACATCAGCATTCCATACAATCAGCGCTGGCCTACATCGAGCATGCCGGCAAGCTGATAAATATCATCGATACCCCGGGCTATCCGGACTTTATCGGCCCGGCTATCAAAGCTATACCCGCAGCCGAAACGGCGATAGCCGTGATTAGCGCAGCAGCCGGCATTGAAACAAATACACGCAAAATGTTCGAATTAGCTGCACAAGCCAACATGCCCCGGCTCATCGTCATAAATAAGATGGATGCTGAAAATGTTGCTTTCCCTGAGCTGATAAAAAGTATTCAGGAAACTTTCGGCTCGCAATGTCGCTGTGCCAATCTACCCGGCGCAGATAAAGCTTCCATTATCGACTGTATCGAAAATGAAACCGGCGATTCACCACTGATGGATGTGGCCCAGGCACATACCGAGCTAATCGAAAGCGTCATCGAGGCCGACGACGACCTTATGGAAAGCTACCTGGCTTCAGAAGAAATATCCGCTGAAAAAATAGCTTCGGTATTCGTAGAGGCCTTAAAAGCCGGCACTCTTATCCCGATAGTTTTCACCGATTCCCGCAAAGAAACCGGCGTACAGGAGCTCCTGGATATTATCGTAAAATACACACCGTCACCCCGCCAGGCAAAGACCGTTCAGCTCAAAGACGGCGACAATGTAATGGAGCTGGCAGCCGACCCTGCAGGACCATTGGCCGGACTCGTCTTTCGCGTTGGATTCGACCCACGTTCAAATATGAAGTACTCTACAATTCGCATCTTCAGCGGCACCATTAAACCAGAGACTAATCTGCTGCGAAATGACGAGAAAAAGAGCATTCGCCCGGGACATATCTTAAAATCACAGGGCGGCGAAAACAAAGAAATCGATGCAGGCGTGGCCGGCGATATCATAACCCTGGCCAAAATTGAGGAGCTGAAAATCGGCGACTTTATACACGATGGCAAAGCGGCCGGCAAATTCGAGCTGCCCGCTGTGCCCGAACCGATGTTTTCATTAGCACTTGAGCCGGCTACAAGAGGGGACGAGCAGAAAATCGGTACCGCACTTGATAAACTATGTGAAGAAGACCCCTGCTTCAAGATCAGCAGAGATATGCAGACAAAGGAGCTGGTTGCCAGCGGACTTGGCGATTTGCATCTGCGGATAATGCTCGAGAAGATGAAAAACCGCTTTAAACTGTCGATAACTACAAAGGAGCCGAAGATCCCTTACCGTGAGACAATCACCGCTAAAGCCGAGGGCCATTACCGCCATAAGAAGCAGACCGGCGGAGCGGGACAATTCGGCGAAGTCTATCTTCGCATCGAGCCGGCCGAACGCAATGCCGACCCGCCCTTGCAATTTAGCTGGGATATTTTCGGTGCTTCAATTCCCGGCCAATATGAGCCGGCGGTTGCTAAGGGCGTTAATGAGGTAATGCAGAATGGCGTTGTAGCGGGCTTTCCATTACAGGACATTTCAGTTTCTGTTTACGACGGCAAACACCATCCCGTCGATTCAAAGGAAGTAGCGTTTCGCGCAGCGGGCAAGGGTGCATTTACCGACGCCGTTCAAAAAGCAAAACCCGTCTTACTTGAGCCGATAGTCAATATTGAAGTTACAGTCCCCGCTGAGAACATGGGCGATATCGCCGGCGACCTGGCCTCCAAACGTGGAAGGGTCATTGGCCAGGATATGTTGGCCGGAAATTTCATTATCATTAAAGCCCAGGTGCCGCTGGCGGAAGTTACGCAGTATAACAGCCAGCTCAAAAGCGTTACCGGCGGACGAGGCAGTTACTCGATGACACTCAGCCATTATGAAATAGTACCCCCCAACGTCCAGCAGCAAATCATCGCCCAATACGCAAAGAAAAAAGACTCCGAGTAGCCATCTCATTATTCTGAGCACATAGTCGACCTCAGGGGTAAACTCCGCGAAGAATCTCTGCACACTACCCATCCGGCGAATTTTCAATCAAATAAGCTGATGCCTGTGAGCAAAAATAAAAATTTTCAAAATTTTTTTTATTCATTTCTATATAAGCACCTCGGCTATTTCAAAAATGAAATCGACGCCGCCCGCGCTTATGATGAAGCGGCAAAAAAATACTTCCGCGAATTTGCCATTCTAAACTTCCCATCCTAATAATCTCTAATCTCCAATTCACTAATTAGTATCTGTTGCGGAAACAGTATTTGTCATTCCCGCGGAAGCGGGAATCCAGCTTTTTCGCTCTGGACCCCTGCTCCCCGCTTTCGCGGGGACAAGTTTACCCCT
>JBDRTM010000294.1:0-3649 GCA_043824065.1 Planctomycetota bacterium
TCGTCCGAAACGCCGATTGCACCTACTCATTATTCGGAAGAGCCCAATTTCAAGGCATTCTGTGAGAAAGGAGGCATATTGATGCCATCTCAAAAGGCAGACCCTATTATTCGCCGCTTTCCTTGGAAATTTTCCGAGCATATTTCAAGCGTCGCCGAAGAATCACAAACCAAAACACTATACAAAATACAAGAAGCACCGCGGCCATTGCAAAGAAAGTCTGGGCCCATGCTGTAATCATAAGGATCTTGTGAAGCAGCGAGTTGTGCTGCTTTGCTGTTTTAGGTAAGAGCCCGGAATACTTTGCAGCGTGATGCAGAAAACTGGCAGCCAGAGACTTGTCCGGAATCTCCCGATGGCAAGCAAGGCAAACGCCACGGCGACTCATGTGTAGTCGCTCTTGATTATTCAGGGGCCTGGAGCGAGAGAAGTGGCTGCCTACAGTCTGCAACTGCTGACCATCTTCTGTTACGAAGCGTGACCAATCTGCAGTTAACTCTGCTATCGGCTCGATCTGGAACCTTGCACTTTTCGGCAGGATCTGTCTATCGGCCGTCATCAGGTCTACGACGACACCTTCGCTTGGTGTGCGGTTGGGATCAATCCCATCGATCCCATAGCCTAATGCCTTTTCAGCAAGGTGGCAGGAATCGCAAGTTCTGGCCTTGCCGGTAGTAGTATGGGGCTGGACCGGGCTCATATCGATACCAAGCTGACCCTCAGGTCCTGAGCCTTCGCTTTCGGGAAGAGTTCTAAAGATATGGTTTTTCAAGATAGTTTTACCATCTTCCCCTATTACAGTTGCCGAGACCTGGCAGCCGGGCATTACCGGCGTGACTCTGCCCTCACCATTGATTGCCAACGCAGGGGCTTCCCAGCGTAGATAAGAACGTGTTTCCTGGACCTTGCCCGGAATGAACGTGTTGTAATTCGCTTCCCCAGCATCTGCGGCGTGTTTATTTTCCTTGTGGCGTTGGCCCGCGGCGACCCAATCGAAACTTCTTTTTCCATCAGAGTAGTCGATTTTAACATGGCAGCCATAGCACTGTGGTGCCCAGGCGCTGTGACAACTATAGCACTCAGCCTTTTCCAGATGAGATTTGACATTGTCCATCGCAACCTTCGCTTCGGTCTTCAGCTGCTCTTCATCGCGAAGTAATTTCAAAGGCGTTAACTCAATGTCTTTACCCGCAGCGGTATGTACTACGGCCAGATTCTCCCTACGAACCACATTGCCAAACGGATTGCCGCGGGCCGTTAGCAAATATCCATCTTCAACCGGGTAAACAGCACCCTTTTTCATTAACGAAGACAATTCCCGAACCACCCCCCGGGCAGGTTCATCCTGCAAATCCTTGCCAAATTCGTCGCCGTAGCCCAGTGGCAGCTCCCAAGGAAACTTTTGTGGTGTCCCGTGACAGTCAGCACATTCTATCTCTACCTGGGCGAGAGTAGTTCCGGCCAGAAAGCCGTCACCATGCATTTCTATCGAAGTATGACAATCCTGGCAGAACATACCTTTAACATAATGGACATCGAGCTCCAGGGCGATGTAGTGCTTGGTGTGCAGGTCTATCTGGCCTCCTCCGCCCTCGGTATAAGGTGATGCGTATGCACTCTCCATCAATCCTTGAAAAGACGTGCCTATTCGCTTGCCCCTGTCGTGACAGGTGTTACAACTCTCAACAGGGACACCACTATACACATGGTTGTGAACTGTAACTTTTGCCTCCCGTGTCCCTTGAATTATATGAACCAGCATGTGCCCAGGCTCGTTTTTGCTAATGCTTTTGTCACCTCCCTCATATAACCCCTCATTGCTATAGGGAACGTGACAGGCCGAGCAACCCATTCCACGGTAATCACCCCGTTTCTGTCTGCCTTTTACGCCTAAATGACAGCGCTGACAGTCGGTTCGCAGATAAGTAAAAACGGCCTGCTCCGGATGGTCTGCAAGCTTGCTCAGTTCGGTTGGCGCCTCTGGCAAGCTGGTCATTCTTTCCGGGAAGGCTTGTGGTTCGGCGTCTTTGAGATGCTCCATGTACTTTTTGTAAATATCCGTACCCAGTCGCTGGTGTTCTTGTTCCGGATTAATGGCATCGTAATTGCCCCAGCGATGCTCGTATCCCTCCAGAGAGCCAAATGCCCATGCTGCACCCTGAATTTTACCGGCCTCCGTCATCATAAGGCTATTCCACTGTGCTTTGACCAGCTCGGTGTGGCATTGACCACAAGTAAACTTATTGATCCATGGACTTCCCGGGTCGGGATAATAATTTTTGCCTTTGTGTGCGTCTTCTTCAGTCGTCGCTTCCGAATTACCGCCGTGGCAAACAACACAACCGGCTGGGTCACCGAGTCTTTGGCCTTGAATGAATATTTCTTGCATCATCTCGGAATTTGGATCGCGGATTGGTTCGATACCATTGTGACATTCCAGACATCCCTTGGTATTGTAACCAGCGCCGGATTTTTGCGCGTCGGCGCCGGACGAAACCAGCAGTCCCACACTAAACGCGACAATAGCGTAAGAAAACAGCATAACAACCCCTTTCGGTTTTGGAGAACATCTTATATTTACATTATATCGTATCTGATTTTTTTGGTTATATCATTTTGTTATCTTGCAGTTGTTTAGATGGCCACGTCGTGTGCAGGTTGTTGCAGTATCAGCATCCTCGGGAATGTTAAACACACAAAAAAAGCACTCCCACAAGAGAAAACTCGTGGGCGTGCTATATATAGAAGAAATTTGAAGGAGATGAGCCAGTTGCACTAAGGCAATGCTCGACCAGCTCCGACAGTAATATTCTTGATCGGCATTGCATACAATGGTATGACCGGACTACAAAGGAGCTTAGAAATCAACCTGGAATCGCATGAGGAATAAATTCGCATCGCCTACATCGTCTAAGTCTGCCCGGATATAGTCCCACATTATGCGCGTGTTTGGGTTGAGATACCAATTCAGTCCCACCGTGATATCCTTCAATTCTCCACCGCTGACGCCGCTGTCATCGAGGTTAATACTTGAATACCTGACAGCAGCCTCCCAGGCACCTGGTCCTCCGCCAAAATGGTAATTTTCCTTTGGTTTTACCCGGTCGAAGGCACCCGACGAAGTCTTATAGTTTCGATGTTCGCCGGTCAAGAAGTAACTACCCTGGATATAAAATCCGTCAAAGTTAGGGCTGGAGGCACCGTCTTTGCCGTCAACATCAGCATACATATATTCGCCCTGGAGCGAAAACGGTCCATCAACCCAGGCACACTCTAATCCCAAAACGCCGGCTTCATCAGAAGTCAGCGTTGAGGTATCAACAAATGTTGGCGCCAAATGTGCTTCAGGAGCGGACTTATATTGGACAGTGTCCTTTGGATTTCGCAAGCTGTAGGCAGCACCGACATGAAGAAGCTGGGCACCCGCATCTTCATACCAAGGCAATGCTGTTACACGACCTGTCAGATTGTAGCCGCCTTCTGATTGCTCTTTGCCGTGGGCATATTTAGCACTATCACGGAAGACACCAGCAGCCCAGGTTGCTCGATTATTAAGCGCAGTTGAGGAGAGCATGAAACCTGTGTTTCTGTCCGGGACAAACGCATACAGCGACGAGCGTTCCATAAAGGTGATAAACCTGCTGCTGGT
>JBDRTM010000295.1:0-16097 GCA_043824065.1 Planctomycetota bacterium
TATTTGGGGCTGGCTTTGAAGTTTCAGGGGAAACACGATGCCGCGTATGACGCCTTGTATAAGGCGACATGGAGTTACGGATTTCATACAGCCGGCTATTACCACCTGGCTGAAATCGACTGCATAAGAGGAGACTTTGAGACTGCTTTGAAACACATCAACCGGTCAATTGCTGCAAACGCCTGGAATACAAAGGCGTTGAACCTAAAATCCGCGGTGCTCAGACGACTGAAACGCTTTGACCAAGCAGCAAAACTGGCCTCAAGTGTTTTGGCGTTTGACCCACTTGACTTTTGGGCGGGATACGAGCTTTACTTAGCAAAATACACAGCGGGGCTGAAAAAAGAAGCAACAGAAGCTATGAACACCTTAAAGATAAAGAGCAGAAGTGAGATGCAGTCCTATCTGGAAGTGGCCGTTGACTACGGCAATTGTGGTTTATGGGATGAAGCAATCCAGTGCTTGCACTTATTGGTGGATTCCAATGAAAAAGAGGCATGCACGCACCCGATGCTCTATTATTACCTTGGCTATTTTTGTCAGAAAAAGGGAAATACTAACAAGGCTTCCAAGTACTACCGCATGGCAAGCGAGATGCCGCCGGATTATTGCTTTCCATTTCGCTTAGAGACAATAGATGTGCTCAATAGTGCTATGAACAACAATCCATCGGACGCGCTCGCTCCTTATTATCTCGGAAATCTTCTTTATGATAATCAGCCGGAAAGGGCAATAAAGGAATGGGAAAAATCACAAGCTCTGGATGATAGCTTTGCGACCGTGCATCGGAATCTTGGGTTAGTCTATGCGAGGACAGAGAATAATATTCCCAAAGCCATTGCCGGTTTGGAAAAAGCAGTAGCCTGTGATAAAAAGGACCCAAGGGTCTATTATGAATTGGATCTCCTTTATGAGGCAGGGGGGGTGTTACCTCAGAAAAGACTCAAACTTTTGGAAGAGAACCATAGAACGGTAATCAAACGTGATGATGCCCTTTCACGAGAAATAGTTCTCTGTGTGCTATTGCAGCAATATGACCGGGCGATCGAATTACTTACCAGCCGTCACTTCCATACCTGGGAAGGCGGGGGGCGGATTCATGACGTATATGTCGATGCCCATCTATTGAGAGGTCAAAAGAAGTTTAAGAGCAAAAGATATCAGGATGCACTTAAAGATTTTGAAGCGGCACTTGAATACCCTGAAAATTTGGAAGTAGGAAGACCAAAACGTGACAGAAGGACCTGCCAAACCTACTTTTTTATAGGGACTGCCTATGAGGCCTTAGGCGATACTCAAAAAGCCAGAGAGTATTTCGAAAAATCGGCATCCGTAGAGGTTGGCCAATCAGAGTACAGCTACTATAAGGGCCTGGCTTTGAAAAAACTCGGCGAAGAAGATAAAGCAGAGAGGACATTCGACGAATTGAAAGAGTCCGCAAAGACGGGGCCTGCCGTGACGTTCTTTGCGAAGTTTGGAGAAGAACAAGCCCATAATATTAAAATGGCAAATATCCATTACCTGCTGGGCTTAGCATACTTAGGAAAAGGTATGCAAGCAGAGGCCAAGGCGGAGTTTGAGAAAGCACTTGAGTTAAACATAAATCATCTGTGGGCCAGAGTGCATTTATCTGAACTGAAATAAAAATCTCTTCTTTACCACTTTCTATGAAAGGAAGATTTATGAACCGGCGGAGTTTTCTTAAAGCCACGGGTTTTGGTGCGGCTTCGTTGGTTTTGCCAATGCCTTTGCTCACCGCTCAGGAACAAAAAGATCGGATTTTGGACGAGGTCGATACCCGCATTGAGAAATATCGTATGGGTAGTGCAGCCTTGAGACTTCTTGGGCCAAATGGGAAATCGCTTAAAAGCGGTTCAACTGTAAGCATAGAACAAAAGCGGCACAAGTTTCTTTTCGGCTGCAACATCTTCAAGCTGAACAGGTGCAGGACAGCGGATGATAACGCCGCATACGCGGAGCGTTTTGCTGCGCTGCTGAATTTTGCTACGCTTCCTTTCTACTGGTGGAATTATGAGCGACAACGCGGCCAGCCGGATGATGCCCGTACCGAGGAGATTGTCCGCTGGTGCATGGCCCAGAACATAACGACCAAGGGGCACCCGCTGGCCTGGAATTACGCCCAGCCGTCCTGGCTCCCCAAGGACCCTGACTCAGCGATGCGACTACAGTTAGAACGGATTGGGCGATGCGCCCGACGCTTCAAAAACGAAATAGATATCTGGGACGTAGTAAATGAGGCAACACATTATGACCGCCCCGGGTGCAAGGAGCGTGCGCCAAAATTGACCGAGGCCATCAGCAAAATGGGTGTCGGGGCATACGTTCGCGAGTCGTTCAAGAGTGCACGCAAGGCCAATCCCAAAGCCACACTGCTCATCAATGACTATCGAACCGACCAGTCTTATACCGAAAAGGTGATTTCACAATTAGTCGATGACAGCGGACAGCCGCTTTACAACGTCATCGGCATCCAATCACACATGCACGGCGGCTATTGGGGCGCACAGAAGGCATGGGAAGTCTGCGAGCGGTTTGCAAAATTTGGAAAGCCGCTGCATTTCACCGAGACGACCCTTGTCTCAGGCGAGCAGGGCTGGGAGCTCCGACAAAAACGCAAAGACCCCAATTTCCGCTGGGTGAGCACATCCGAAGGTGAAAAACGACAGGCCCGGCAGGTAACTGAGTTTTATCGTGTCCTCTTTTCGCATCCTGCCGTCGAGGCCATTACCTGGTGGGACTTCACCGACCAGAATGCGTGGCAGCGAGCGCCGGCCGGACTTGTGCGAGATGATATGACACCTAAGCCCGCTTATGAAGAATTAGAAAAGCTCATAAAAGGCAAATGGTGGACGCGAACCGAAACGACAGTCAAGACAGAAGGCACAGCGCGTTTCCGTGGCTTTTTGGGGCAATACGAAGTTGCCGTACGCATTGGCAGCCGAAAACTAACCGGCACCTTCCAGCTCGATAAAACCACAAAGCAAACGATAGACGTCCAATTGAAAAATGTCAGGTCATAAATCGTCGTGTATTTTGCAAAAGTCCGAGTGTCTTATTGCCTAAGGAATTATTTCTAAACTGTCACCCTGAGCGAAGCGAAGGGTCTGGTTTACTTACAATAGAAGATTCTTCCCCTTCGGCTGCGCTCAGGGCTAAAGGCTCTTTGCGCTCAGAATGACATTTTGCGTTTTGAGCCGATTTCTAAAGAGGTTTGCGATGCGCAAAGTATTTTGTGTTTTTATTCTCATTGCATTGTTTTTTACCGCAACGAGCAATTTGTGCAATCCGGCCCAGGCTGAAAGTAAGGGCAGGGAAGCTTCCGGGCAAAAGTATATCAAGGTGCCGGTCAAGAGGAAACCCGCAGACAAAGAGTGGAAGCTGCGCGATACCCGTACAATAGAGCTGCTGGACGATTTCCAACCCGGTTCAAAAAAAATCCCATACAGCAAATATGGCGGCAGAGTTGACAGCAAGGCCGAGGCTAAAGGTTATTTTTATCCAAAGAAGGTGGCAGACAGATGGTGGCTCGTTGACCCTGATGGGAATCTGTTCGTTCATATCGCCGTATGTTACACTGCTTGAAGACATGAAGAAACTTAACAATGAGGCGTACGCACTTATCGACTACTTCGATTCAAAGTAAAGATGGGCTTTGAAAAGCAATTGCATATCAATTCTTGCACGTTATAATCTCACCAGAGCTGCTTTATTCCAGATAAGATTTGTGAATGGCTGATAAAAGGAGAAATTATGAAAGGTACTGGCTTGTTTAAGAATTGGGTTGAAAAATCCCGCTATGTGTTGTTGCTGTTAGTGTTCTTTACAGCTACTGCGGCAAATAGCGCAGGACAAACGCAGAATCAGATTCCCCGCCCGGAACATCCCAAGCCCCAATTTCACCGGGATACCTGGCTGAACCTGAACGGCGAATGGAACTTTGGTTTTGACCTTGGCTTCTCCGGCGCTGAGAAGGACTGGCCGAAGGACGGTGCACGATTAGATAAAAAAATCATCGTTCCTTTTTGCCCGGAGAGCAAACTATCGGGCATCGAACATACAAACTTTATGAACGAAGTTTGTTACCACCGGAAATTTACCGTTCCAAAGAAATGGGACGGTATGCGAGTATTTCTGCACTTTGGTGCGGTCGATTATGACTGCCGTGCCTGGGTCAACGGAACCGGCGTTGGCCGTCACTACGGGGGCAGCTCGTCATTTTGCTTTGAGATTACTGATGCGCTGCGCAATGGCGAGAACGACCTTTTCGTCTGCGCCCTCGATGACGTCCGCTCCGACGTCCAGCCCGCGGGCAAACAAAGCAGGAGACTGGAATCGCACGGCGTTGTCTATACGCGGACCACAGGCATCTGGCAGACCGTTTGGCTGGAGGCCCGGCCACAAAGTTTCATTGAATCTGTTCGCATCGTGCCTGACCTCGACAATCGCCGTTTTGTCCTGACCCCAGTTATTAATAACTATCGCCGCGGCATGGAGTTTCAAGCTGCTCTCTTTTCCGCTGCGGGCAAAAAACTCACCTCCGTTCGCTCACAGTCAGCCAGCGGCATTGCTCAGATACTTAATGTAAAAAAGCCACGGCCATGGGGTCCGGACGACCCATATCTTTACAAACTTCGGTTCGAGCTTCTCCGGGGCAGGCGCACCGTGGATACAGTGAACAGCTACGCCGGCCTTCGCAAATTTCACATAGAAGGAAATAAGTTTTATCTAAATAACAAGCCCATCTTTTTACGGCATGTTCTCGACCAGGGATTTTATCCCGACGGCATCTGGACCGCACCCAGCGATAAGGCGCTCAAGGCCGACATTGAACTTTCGCTGGCTGTAGGCTTTAATGGCGCGCGTCTTCATCAGAAGGTCTTCGAGGAGCGATTCCATTACTGGGCCGACCGTCTCGGATATTTGACCTGGGGTGAGTTCTGTGACTGGGGCGGCTCCCATTCGTTCGCCAATCCACAGGGCGTTCACAATCATCAGCGCGAATGGCGGGAGGTGGTTATGCGCGACCTGAACCATCCTTCAATTGTAGCCTGGACGCCGTTTAATGAAACAGCAGGAGGCGCCAGGTCTCGTTTTGAGATTCATCGCCGTGCCGTAAAAGAAACAGTGGACCTGACCCGTGCACTGGACCCGACGCGCCCAATCAACGACGCCAGTGGATACGTCCACGTTGAGACGGACATCTTCACCGTGCACGACTACGACCAGAACCCTGACACATTTCGTGAGCGTTATGCTTCGGTCGCACCTGATGGGAAAAACGTTTTTGTTTGCTTTCCTGAGATATCCGTGCCTTATGAGGGACAGCCATACTCGGTGGATGAATACGGCGGAACCTTCTGGACCAAAGAACACGCTGCCAAGAAACCAGCCGGCAACAACAGGAACCAGTGGGGATACGGTAAAAGCGCTGAGGAGGTGGAAAAGCTGATTGGCCAGCTTACCCTTATTCTTACCGACCACCCTAACATTGCCGGCTATTGCTACACGCAGCTTACCGACATCGAGCAGGAAGTGAACGGTGTTTACACCTACGACCGGGAGCTTAAGTTCGACGCAGAACGTCTAAAGAAGTTTTTCGGAGCACCGGCGGCAATCGAAAAAAGTGAAGACTAATCGCCTGTCAAGAATTCTGACTTCCGGCTGCCGTTTTTTGTAAGGAAAATTCTATGAAACGTCGTGATTTTTTGAAGGTCGCGGGCCTGGGTGCAGCGGCACTGGCAATGCCGCGGTGTGCTCAAACGTCGCAGCGTCTCTCGAAAGGCAAAAAACCGAATATCGTTTATATAATGTTAGACGAGCTTGCCTATTTTGAGTTGTCCTGTATGGGCAACAAATATCTCAAGACCCCGAACATTGACCGAATGGCGACGGAAGGCATGCGCTTCACTCAAGCGTTAGCAGGCGCTCCGGTATGTGCGCCGACCCGCAGCGTTTTGATGACCGGCCAGCATATGGGACATACGACCGTGCGGACCAATCCGGGCGGCGTGCCATTGCGTGCCGAGGATGTTACCGTTGCTGAAGTGCTCAAACAGGCCGGCTACGCCACCGGCGGATTCGGCAAGTGGGGCTGCGGCGACCGCGGAACTACCGGCGTTCCTGAGAGGCACGGCTTCGATATCTTCTTCGGCTATTATCATCAAGTCCACGCCCACTCGTTTTTTCCCAACTACCTTGTGCGAAGCGGCGAGAAAGTTCCTCTTGAAGGCAACACCGGCGACTTCTACAAGGGAAGGCAATTCTCACAATACCTGATTTTTGATGAATCCATAAAGTTTATCCGTGAGAATAAGTATAGGCCGTTTTTCTGCTACTGCGCATGGACTCCGCCCCACGGCCGATGGGGAATCCCGGAAGACGAACCGGCCTGGCTTGAATTCAAGGACAAGCCGTGGCCCGCCGGCCAAAGAAGGCCGGATGATGCAAAGGTCTATGCTGCTATGGTGAAAATGATTGACCGCCAAATCGGAGAAATATTCGCTTTGCTCAAAGAGCTCGAAATTGACGATAACACGATTGTATTCGTCTGCGGCGATAACGGCGGAGCGCGCTATTTCAACCACTTCTTCGATTCTAACGGGCATTTTCGAGGACAAAAAGGAAATTTATATGAGGGCGGCTTGCGAATCCCGATGATTGTGCGTTGGCCCGGCCGAATTAAAGCCGGCGTTGTCAGTAACCATTTGTGGTACTTCCCGGATTGTTTACCGACCTTGGCGGAACTTGCCGGGGTCGAGCCGCCGGACAATATTGATGGAATATCAATCATTCCGACACTGCTGGGCGAGCGTGCCGCCGGCCGCAGGCAGAAAAAGCATAAATTTCTTTACTGGGAGTACAGAGGACAGACGGCTGTGCGAATGGGTAACTTCAAAGCCATTCAGCCCGGCAAGAACAAGGCATTCGAATTGTACGACCTCAGCAAGGACATTGGCGAACAGAACAATATAGCGGATAAGCACCCAGATATTTTATACAAGATGAAGGCCTATGCGAAGCAGGCCCACACCGGGAACGTCCCGGGCGGCTGGGTCGATAAAGAAAAAGCTTTCAAGGGCCATCAGTTCCACTAATGCTCTGTCAAATGTCGATTGATGTGCTGTCATTCCTGCGAAAGCAGGAATCCAGATTGTTAGAAATGGATTCCGCATCAAGTGCGGAATGACAACAACTCAAATCATGCTTGACAGAGCACTAACAGATATGCGAGTAAAATATTAGCGAAGACAAAACTGCGTGTTTTTCAGGAATCTTAAGAACGATTGCGAAAGGAATATAGTAGTGCCGAAAGCGGAAGTTAAAATCCACTATAAAAATGTTATGGCAGATGTTATAGGTAACGAGCACGGCATCTCGCCTGAGCAGCTAAAAGACCTCGCTCAAACAACCGCGCCCTTAATTCAACAGTTAAACAAGGAAAGGCAGGACGGCAAGACTCCCTACCGGGACCTCCCGTATAACTCCCAAATCGCTCAACAAGTCAAGGAATTGGTTAAAGAATTAGCAGGTCGATGTGAGAATCTGGTTGTCTTCGGCATTGGCGGCTCAGCTCTTGGCAACATCGCTTTGCAAACAGCCCTGAATCCCTATATGCACAATCTTGATGAGAATCAACGGACCGGCCCGCGTCTGTTCGTCTTTGACAACGTTGACCCTCCACAATTAGTGTCATTTCGGGACTGGCTCGGTGATAAGCTCGATAAGACCATTTTCAACGTCATTAGTAAGTCTGGCCGAACCGCTGAAACCGCAGCTCAATTTATGATTGTTCGTCAATTACTTTTAGACAAACTCGGACCCGACGATTGTAAAAAACAGATAATCACGACTACTGATGCTAATCAGGGCATTCTCCGCCGTATTACCAACAATGCAGGTTTTAAGAGTCTCATAGTACCGGAGGGTATTGGCGGCCGATTTAGTGTTTTAAGTGCGGTCGGCCTGTTCAGTGCCGCTATGTGCGGGGTTGACATCAATTCACTTTTAGAAGGTGCACGCGATATGGACACCAGGGTCAAGTGCGAAGATTTTTACAGGAATCCCGCAGCAGTCAACGCCGCAATAAACTACCACTTCTACAATCGCGGCAAAAAAATATCGGTAATGATGCCATATAGCTACGCCTTGAAAGACCTGGCCGATTGGTACAGACAGCTCTGGGCGGAAAGTCTCGGCAAAAAAGAAGATTTAACTGGAAATGAAGTTCACATCGGTCCCACACCCCTCAAGGCTCTTGGTACCACCGACCAGCACAGCCAGGTGCAGTTATATCGCGAAGGGCCGAACGATAAATTGTTTACTTTCCTTCAGGTCCGCAATTTCGATAAAGACATTAAAATAGGCCCGGCTCCCAATTATGCGCAGGAACTCGGATTCCTTGCCGGCAAGGATTTGAGCGAGCTGCTTAATAACGAGAAGCAAGCCACCGAGTATGCCCTTTTAGAGAGCGAACGTCCCTGTCTGACGGTCCTATTCGATAGAGTGAACGCCTATACAGTCGGCCAGTTTATTTATTTATTTGAAGTAACGACTTCTTTCGCCGGTGCTTTGTTTAATATCAATCCCTATGACCAACCTGCCGTCGAACTGGGCAAAGAAGCTACATTTGCTCTTATGGGCAAACCCGACGATTATGAATCCGGCTATACGTACGAAGAATTTGCGAATAAAATTCAATCTCTGAACAAAATTGACGAGAAGTTTCTCGTCTGATACACTTTGTAGGTAGGTAGGATGGGCTTTAACCCATGTAGTTATCTTTCATAATATTAGAGAATCGAGATGGACTACGCAATAATAATGGCAGGGGGCACGGGCAAGAGATTATGGCCGCTCAGCCGACAAAAACGCCCCAAACAGGTCTTAAAACTCCTCGACGGCCAAACACTTCTTCGCCGTTGTTTTGAGCGTCTCTTGCCGATATTCGATACGAGAAACATAATCGTCCTTACAAACGCCGGCTACGCAGATGTGGTCCGTGAAAATCTCTCTGAATTGCCCTTTAATAATGTCATAGCTGAGCCTGCTGTTCGTGATACGGCCGGCGCCATCGGGCTGGTCTCAACCGTTCTAACAAAATATGACCCTGAGGCCACGATGGCTGTGGTTACCGCCGACCAGATTATAAAACCCCCGGAGGTACTGCAGCAGGCCCTAAAAGATGCCCTTGTTTTTGTGAATAACAATCCGGACGATATGATTACTTTCGGCATTCAGCCGACTTTCGCCAGCACCTCGCTCGGTTATATAAAATGTATCAATCCCTGTGAGTGTCCCGGCTGTAAAAATAAGATTTATTCCGTCGAAGCATTCAAAGAGAAACCGGACGAAAAAGAGGCGAAGGAATATCTCAACACCGGGCAATACTTCTGGAATTCCGGAATGTTCGTCTGGAAGGCCAAAACAATCTTAGCTAATTTGCAAAAGTTTCTACCCAAGGCTACCGAACCGTTAGCTAAAATACAAGCTGACTGGGGCAGCCCAAACCAGCAGCAAACGCTCCGGGACTGGTTTGTAAAGCTGCCCAAAATAAGCATCGACTTCGCCGTGATGGAAAAGGCTGACAGAGTCCACGCCATAAAGCTGGATTGTCGCTGGCTCGATATGGGTTCCTTCGCTGCACTCGCCGATATTATCAGTTCCGACAAAGACAATAACATCGTCGTGGCAGGTAAGAGCGAGCTGCTCGATTGCAAAAACAGCATTATTGTTACCGAAGAGAAGGGCCATCTAATTGCCGCTATAGGCCTGGAGAATATGGTCGTAGCTCACAGCCCCGATGCCACACTTGTATGCCACATTGACCAGACCCACAGACTAAAAGAGCTGCTCGAGTTAATAAACCAGCACGCCGGCGAAAAGTTTCTATAATACAATGGTGTGCAGCGTAATATATATACTGACTTTTAAACTGTCATGCTGAGCGAAGCGAAGCATCTGGCCTTAGAACAGGATTTTGTCCCGTTCCGAGTGTGAGATTCTTCGCGGAGTTTATCCTTGAACGAAGTGAAGGACTCAGAATGACAAGTTGCATATGCTCTTGTCAAAGCTATACTTATGTAAAAACCAGTCAAGTTGAGTATATACACAACAAAAAATGAGATACCTCGCAATAGATTACGGCACTAAACGCACCGGATTGGCAATCTGTGACCGGGCGGAGACCATTGCCTCACCCCTAACTGTAATCCAGGGCAAAAAGGAGCTGCTTAAGAAGATTGCAGAAGTGGTCGAGGCCGAAAACGTCGAAGCCGTCGTGTTAGGACTGCCTTTGAATATGACCGGCTCGGAAAGCTCCCAAACCAAGCTTGTTTTGAAGTTCGCCGGGCAGTTAAAAGATCATCTACGCATCCCTGTTCATTTACAGGATGAACGTCTGAGCAGTTTCAGTGCCGAAGAAAAGCTCGCTTCCGCTAACTTTACGAAAGAGAAAATGAGAAAACGCCTCGACGCCGTCGCCGCCGCAGAAATCTTAGAGGCCTTTCTCGAACAAAAAACGCCCCGGAACTCCGCCGGGACAACTATCCCATAAACACCCCTGTATTTGCTATAGCAAATCTTTTTATAGTGTGTGAGATTTTTTACTGGCGCGATGTAACTACCCGTTTCAGAATGACTTACGGCACTGAAGATTTCGATGTTTTTGTTATTTTTTTAAAAGGTAAGTCATGGGATAAAGATAGGGACAGTCACTGATATGCAAAAACTAGTATTGCGTCAAGTGTGAATATGTGACTTGTCATTCCTGCCAAATCAACGCACAAAGCTCCTCTCACGACTGGATTCCTTTGACACTAAACAGTTTACGGAGTGGACATTTTCTCGAATTGGCAGATAATGAGTCTTCTGGTTGTAGTTAGATTGTATGAGTTCCGCCCGCATTTTCGCCCTCAAAAACGCAGGAAAAAAGCGAATGAAATACGCACAAATTTGACAAGACCTTCCACCAGACCCTTCTCATTAGCTCGCCGTACGAGGCAGAAGTGATACCTGAACAGATAATGACTGACCAGTTGGAGAAAACCGGAGGTCAGTTCCCTTTGGCGGTAGAAATATAGTGAATAGGATGGGGAAAGCTGCAATCTCAAGTATGGTATCCTTGCATGCGTTTTTTTTTACAAGGCGTAATGTTATATCATTTTTGATTTGAATGGAGATCATGCACCCTGTATATTTAGCTATACTGGAAAATTACTAATTCACTGAAAAATTTAAACTTATGATCAGACTCAGAGACATAACATTACCCTTCGACCACAAGGAAGAAGCCCTGGTTAGTAGCATTTTGGAACGTCTGGGTATTCCAGAGCACCAACTCCTCAACTTTACTATAGCCCTCAAATCCATAGACGCAAGGCGCAAAAATAACATTGTTTCTGTCTATACAATAGACGTGAGACTTAAAAATGAGCCTGAACTGCTTTCCAGATTTTCGCAAGACATTAGTATTTCTCCACTCCCTCGTATAAATTACCAGCTACCAACAGTTGGCAATAGACACAGCTGGAGTCCAGTTGTCGTTGGAAGCGGGCCTTGCGGTCTCTTTGTTGCTCTAACCCTTGCACAACTGGGCTTTAAGCCTGTACTGATAGAAAGAGGAAAGGAAGTTAGCTCAAGAGTAAAGGATGTCCAAAACTTTTGGCGTAACGGGCAGCTCGATCCGGAATCTAATGTGCAGTTTGGTGAAGGTGGAGCGGGCACTTTTTCTGATGGAAAACTTACTACCCAGATAAAGGATAAATATAACCGCTCAAGAAAAGTTCTTGAAGAATTTGTAAAGGCCGGAGCACCAGAAGAAATACTCTATCAGGCCAAGCCTCATATCGGCACAGACAATCTCGTTAAGATAGTAAGGAACCTCCGCAATACAATTATCTCGTTAGGCGGACAGGTTCGCTTTGAAACAAAACTGACAGGTATTAAAATAAAAGATAGCAAAGTTGCTGGCGCAATCCTTAACGACTCTGAAAACATTGAGACAAACACCATAGTGCTTGCCTTGGGACACAGCGCAAGGGATACATTCGAGATGCTGGCCCAGCTGAACATACCCATAGAAGCAAAGCCGTTTTCAATAGGCGTTCGTATTGAGCATCCCCAAAGCTTGATAGACAAGGCCCAGTATGGCAGGTTTGCATCTCATCCACTGCTTGGGCCAGCTGATTATAAATTGGTACACCACTGCGAGAATGGCCGATCTGCTTATACATTCTGTATGTGCCCTGGTGGCGAGGTAATTGCTTCTTCATCTGAAACTGGGGGCATAGTAACAAACGGTATGAGCTTTTATTCTAGAAATCGTCCTAATGCAAATAGTGCTCTGCTAGTCGGTGTCAGCCCACGGGACTTTGGAAGTACAAGCCCACTTGCTGGCATTGGGTTCCAACGGAAATGGGAGCAAAAAGCCTTTGAGACCGGAGGCAATAACTACTTTGCACCTGTTCAGCTTATTGGTGATTTCCTTGCCGGCCGGCCTTCAAATTCACTTGGCCAAGTTATACCATCGTACACCCCAGGAACCACACTATGTAACCTTGCAGAATGCCTGCCTGGATTTGTTGCTGAAACCCTCAGGCTGGCGATTTCACAAATGAACAAAAAACTCAACGGCTTCGCGATGAACGATGCGGTTATGACCGCAGTAGAATCGAGAAGTTCTTCACCACTAAGGATTGTCAGGGATGAAACTTTCCAGAGCCCCGCTATTAAAGGCCTATACCCAGCCGGTGAAGGTGCAGGCTATGCAGGCGGAATAATCTCCACAGCCATCGATGGGATCAAAATAGCTGAAGCCATAAATAGCAAAACATTGAAAATGGCCTAAAGTAAAAAACTTAGGCCTCTCTATGAGGTCAGTTACATGATTAAAAAAAACGAAACACTGCGTTCTTCTTCCTCTGCATCCTCGTTGCCAAGGATAACGCTAAACCAGACGCCAAGTTTATTGATTATTGTGATTATTTTAAATTACTTTTTAAGTTTTATTACATCCCCACCTTCGCTGTCCCAATTTGTCAGTTGATCAATCCATCACTTCCTCGCCGCTGCCTGCATCCCAGACCTTGATGGTCTGCGATTCGTCGTCTGGTTTTGTTAGCTGTGTTGGTGCTGATTTATTTGGGCTGGCTTGTTGAGGCACATCCAACTATTTGTGATCGCCTGGTTTACCTGAGTCAACCGTTACCTGACAAACCTGACTTTCTTTTATACCGTTTGTTAGGAAGCCTGACTGAAGCAATAAATACCTGCTTTTGGCTTCACAAGGATTTGTTGCGGAAAAGCTTACGAGAAAACCCCTAAGTTTGAGGTAAATGTGTATTGACAACCAAGAAATACTACTCTGCGAAGTACTCGCTACGTAGCACGAGTCGCCTGCCGGAAAATCTGGCCACACCCAATCTTTTTATCATACTGTCAGGAAAAAGGCTTGCAAATATTATAATAGCCGATTAGAATACCCGGTTTGTATTTTGTAATATGTTGAAAGGTGTTAGAAGGGATTTATCCGAAAAATGCTGACAAAGCAGAAAAAACAAAATATTATTGGTGATTTTGAGACTCACGAAGGGGATACAGGCTCACCCGAAGTGCAGATTGCACTGTTGACAAACAAGATCAACGAGCTTACCGAGCATCTCAAGACTCATCGCAAAGACCACGCATCCAGGCGCGGCTTGTTGAAAATGGTCGGGACCAGGTCCGCGTTACTCAAATACGTGAGCAGCAAAGATGTCAAGCGCTATCAGAAGATTATATCCCGGCTTGGCTTACGAAAATAAATGGGCATAAGCACACAAATATCTTGCTCGTTTATGTGTGGGGTCCGCTTCTGGACATTCCAAAGAGGTTAATAAGTAAAGAGGTAATATGAGAGGTAGTATATGTTTGATGTATGTAGAGTAGAAAGACAAATAGGAGGCAGAGCCTTATCCATCGAAACAGGCAAAGTTGCCAAACAGGCAGACGGGGCGGTCGTAGTCCAATACGGCGATACTATCGTGCTCGTTGCCGCGGTAACGGCGCCGCCCAGATTCGATGACATTGATTTTTTCCCATTGAGTGTTGAATATCGCGAGAAACATAGCGCTGCGGGCAAATTTCCGGGTGGTTTTATTAAACGCGAGGGAAGGCCGAGCACTAAAGAAACCCTGACGGCAAGGCAGATTGACAGGCCAATTCGACCCTTGTTTCCAGAGGGTTACTTCCAGGAAGTGCAGATCACAGCGAATGTTTTAAGTGCGGACCAGGAAAATGACCCCGATATTCTGGCAATGATAGGTGCCAGTGCGGCACTTACCATAAGCAAGATTCCGTTCTTAGGGCCCACTGGGGTCTGCAGATTGGGCAGGGTAAACGGGGAATTTGTTATCAATCCGACGCACAAGCAGCTTGCTGAGGGCGACCTGAACCTGCTCCTCGGCGGCCACAAAGAAGCGATGAATATGATTGAAGTCAGCGCCAAGCAACTCTCGGAAAAGGTTATCGCTGATGCTATCGCAACGGCACAAAAAACAGTCCGTCAGGTTTGCGAAATGATCGAAGAGCTCCGCGAAAAGGTCGGCGTCGAAGAAAAGGAAATCCCCCTTGTGGAAACCAATGAGCAGCTCGTTTCAGAAATCCGTTCGCAGATAGCAGATAAACTATACGAGCTCAAGCAAATACCAATCAAGCAGGAGCGCAACACGGCTATCAATGAGCTGCGTGAGCAGGTTATGGCCCAATACTGTCCTGATGAGGACAATCCGCAGTTGCAAAATGAGGCTGCTCCCAAATACAAAAAGGCAATGGTCAAACGAATCCTTGAAAAGATAGAGGGCGAGGTCATTAAGAAATTGCTGTTAAGCGGCAAAAGGTCCGATGGCAGAGGTTATAATGATGTACGTCAAATTGCGTGCGAAGTAGGTATTTTTCCCAGGACTCACGGCTCATCGCTATTTACACGCGGGGAAACGCAATCCTTGGTGAGCGTAACGCTTGGTACTATCCGGGATGCACAGATTATAGACGGCTTATTGGATGAGTACACTCAAAACTTTACGCTGCATTACAATTTTCCGCCGTTTTCTGTCGGCGAGGTCCGGCCAATGCGCGGCCCCGGCCGAAGAGAAATCGGGCACGGCGCCCTCGCAGAAAAAGCATTGCTACAGGTAAGACCGCCGGACGATGAATTCGCTTATACCATCAGGGTAATCTCCGATATTACCGAATCGAACGGCTCCAGCTCAATGGCTTCGGTCTGCGGCGGAACATTAGCTCTAATGGATGCTGGCGTTCCAATCACAAAACCCGTTGCCGGCATATCAATCGGTATGATTAGCGACGAAAACAACCGATACGAGCTGCTGACCGATATACTCGGTGAGGAAGACCACTTCGGCGAAATGGATTTCAAAGTTGCCGGCACTGTTGACGGTATTACGGCGATACAGCTTGATATAAAAGCCGAGGGTCTGGCGCATAACATTATGGTCGAGGCATTGGAAAGGGCAAAAACGGCCCGGCTGGAGATTCTGAAGACTATGGCCCAGACCATTAGCGAACCCAGACCTGAATTAAGTGTCTATGCACCGAAGCTGATAAGCATTGAAATCGACCCCGAGTTTATTGGCAAGGTAATCGGACCGGGCGGAAAAGTAATCAAGGGTATTCAGGAACAGACCGACACAACCATTGAGGTCGAAGAGGACGGAACTATTTACATAAGCTGTCTCGGCGGCGACGGGCACCTCAAGGCCAGAGAGATTATCGAGTTGATTACCCAGCCGCCTAAAGTCGGACGGATTTACAACCAGTCAAAAGTGGTTTCTGTAAAAGATTTTGGAGCATTTATCGAAATCATACCTGGCGTCGAAGGCCTGTGCCATATCAGCGAGCTCAGCGATGGTTACGTCAAGAGCGTTGATGAAGTTTGCAAGATGGGTGATTTGATACCGGTAAAATTAATATCTATCGATGACCAGGGCAGATTAAAACTCTCCCGCAAAGCCGCTCTTGCTGAAATAAGCAAGAAGGAAAGAGCGGAAAATAAAGAAGAAGTAGAAAAACCGCAAGACCAG
>JBDRTM010000296.1:0-2232 GCA_043824065.1 Planctomycetota bacterium
GAAAAGAGCCTTTAGCCCTGAGCGGAGTCGAAGGGGAAGAATCTCTTTTTCGGTGACCATCTCCTTCGGCTCCGCCTCAGAGCTTGTCCTGAGCTTGCCCGTCGTGGCGCGGCCACGCCGCGACAGGCCGAAGGGATGACACGTAAGTTTCACTTTAGGCACTCCAAACTTTAGGCACTTTAGGTCACTTTCGACTTAAAAGTATCATCGGCATTAAAACAAGATAACCTTTAGCCGCCGGATAGAAGCAGTTCGCAAACTGCCCCTGCGTCTAACAAGCCAAAGGTTCCATCTCGTGGGCAAATAACAGCAAATCAACCGCTCTTTTTATTTGAATTCGTGCTGTTTTTATGATAAAATCTAAATAGTAAAAGGGTTATGAAGGAGGACTTTTTTAGATGACAAAACAAAATGCCTTCTTATCCATCATCTTGGCGGTAACTGCCCTGACTTCGACAAGCTCAGTCGAGCCAGCGTCTGCTAATCCCATACCATTGCCCCAGCCGGCAAGTATGCCTCTTGAGAATATGGTAACTGTGCAGTCTTATTTCGGTCCAATCACCAATGACCTTATAATTTCGCTGGTCCCCGGCTATTTCGATGGCTGCGGCGTGCTCGTACAGGGAGTTGAGTGCGTACTGTTTCAACCTGACACGGGCGAGTTGTACGTACCGGATAACATAGAGCATTTCCAGGTCGGGGATCACGTCCGGGTCCGTGGCGTATTGAATCCTGATTGTATTACAATCTGTATGCAGGGCAACGGATGTATTGAAAAAAATACCATCTCGGCATGCCTGCGAGGCGACCTCGATACCGATAATGATATTGATATCGACGATTTTGTCATACTTATCTCTTATTGGCAACAGACCGGCTGCGGCCAGCCGGATTGGTGCAACGGCGCCGACCTGAACAGAAACGGCGTTGTGGATATAAACGACCTTGCGCTATTCATAGACAATTGGTTAAAATCCACAGACCAAAGCAAGACTGACAAACCAGGATTAAACAAATACTACATCCCCTACGACAATCCCATCGAGCCGAATGCACCGGGCTATACTCTCCCCCTCGATTTAGGAACCATCGGGAACTATGCCCATATGGATTCCAGGTTTGGCCTGAACAGCATCGCTCCGCTGCTCGAACAAAATGGTTTTGCCATTACCGAATACAATTTCCCCGACCAAAACGATATCGTAAAACCGTACGAGCATCTGCGCCGGATGAATGTGCCCTTGTTCGTTACTGCCGATACACTTCTGCATCTCTATCACATCCAGTTTGATGAAACTTTGAAGGAAATAGAAGAACAAGAGTTTTACGCGGACATCCACGGCTTGACGACAGCACTGCTGGACGATTCGCTAAACCTGTACGAACAATATACCGGCCGGCTAAAAGAAGCCGCAAAACGCAACGTGGCCTATCTGACCGTGGCGAAAAAACTAATCCAACCGGACGCCGAAGTACCACAACTGGTTGCCGACCTGGTCGCAGGCGAGCTGGCCAAAATAGACGCCCATACCGGATTCGACAACAGTAACATCTTCATATATAAGGAAGACTACTCGCAGTATGTGCCGAGGGGCCATTACACCAGAAGCCAGCAACTTGAGCGTTACTTCAGAACGCTAATGTGGTACGGACGGATGGCATTCCTCCTGAAAGGCGCCGAGAATTGGGGGCCGATGGGCGAAGCTCTTATTAGCATTGAGGATGCGAAAATTCAGACCATCCAGGCCGTACTGCTGGCAAAATCCATTGAGGAGGTCCAGGTAGACCAACGTAGCGGCCGTGAAGTGTGGGACCGAATATACACCGTTACGGCTTTCTACGTAGGCCTGGCCGACGACCTTACACCTTATGAGTATCTCGGCGCAGTGGATAAAGTCTTCGGAAGTAGCTTTGAACCCACAGTTTTAGATGATGAGGACATTTTCTTTACCCTCAAGACCGAGCTTGCCCTGCTCCCTTCGCCGAAGATATTCGGCGGCACCGGCAGCGTATTCGTGACGCCGCCCATTACACCCGAATCTCTCAACGAGGTCCTCAACAAGACAAAAGGTATGCGATTTATGGGCCAGCGCTTCATCCCGGATTCATATATGTTCCAGCACCTTGTCTTTCCCGAAGTGCTCGACTATACAGGCGATGCGAATCCCAAACCATTTACTTATGGCTTCACGGGCCTGCGTTGGGCACGCTGCTATCCTCGTGGGCTGGACG
>JBDRTM010000297.1:0-2939 GCA_043824065.1 Planctomycetota bacterium
GGCTCGGTGTCATTGACCTCATCGACTCGCCAGTAATATGTTGTGCCCGGGATGAGACCATCCGGATAAGAAAATCCTGGAAAGCCGGCAACAAGAAACGTTGCGGCCTGGTTGCCCTGGAACGTACCTTCGGCGCCAGCGTCCACATCGTCGAAATTTTCGCCCAAATACACATCGTGCGAGACGGCATAATCTCCCGATCTCCAACTAATGCTCGCCCATGTATCCGAGTGTAGGGCACCATCACTCGGGTTCGGGCCCAGGGCATACGGATATCCCTCACCACCTTCCATAGCGGCCAGAATCTCGTCCTCTATCAGCGCGTGATTATAGATGCGAACATCGTCGATTCTCCCATGGAACCAGTAATTGCCTATCCCGATATCCCATCCAATCCCGAGATCCTGGGCCGGTGCAATAGGGCCGGGTGGCGGGGTGGTGGTTGCCCAGGTCTGCCCTCCGTCAACAGAGATCTTCTGTTCATTCCGATCTCTATCCAGAACGGCCGCCACAAAGACCCATTCTCCCAACGGCACCGCGACAAAGGCAGTGTCTGTCCTGTTCGCGGCGGTATCTCCCAACATAAATCGGTATCCGGATTGGTCGGCACTTCCCTGATTTCTGTCCGCTCCTACGTAATATCCTACACTGCCTACATCTCTTTTGTTCACAGCGAGGTCCCAGTTTGTCGAACCCTGGGTACCCGGTGCCGTCTCCAGATACGCCCAGAACACAACCGTGAAGCTGCCGGCCGCTGGATTCAAGCTATCCTGATGCGTAATCCGGACATGCGCCTGGTCTCCATCGAAGAACAAACATCCCTTGTGCACACCGTCCTGTCGCCATACCGGGTCGTTGACAAGCACACCGTGCATGTCACGCCCACTGGTGTCGGCTGCGATGGTGCCGGAGCCCTCGTCAAACCTCCACCAACCGACAAGCTCTGCTTTAGTCATGCTCGTAAGAGCCATGCTAAGCACTACAACTAAGGAAACCAAACAAATCAATTTCTTACACATAATAATCCTCCTTCAAAAAGAGTTAAAATGATTATGAATTATGTTTTGGCCACACACCAAAACACTCGTGGTCTTCGATTGCCAATTGACGATTTGAAACGGAGAGATGGAAATCGCAAAATTGCAAATCGAAGATTTTTTTTACTTGAGACTACCTCCTTCCTTTTTTTTTACACAAAATTATAGAAATTTCGCCTGCCGAAAGGCTAAAAATCCATAAAAACCTGCCTCTTAAGGCATAGAACTTTACAAGTATATTTATAACAAATTAGTTATTGTCCCGTCAAGAAAAAAATATCGAGTTATGAATGCCTTTTTAACAACCTTAACCCGGCGTAGCCGGAACCAAAGAGGGTTTGATAAAAGGCTGACGCCTTAACGAAACCGCCTTCTGCTGCTAAACATCTGTCTGATTCACACGACCGCAATCTCCCTCCCACTCTCTTTCGAGGGAGGGAGATTGCTTTCTCTGTTACTAAAAAGCTTCGCCTTTGCTGCCGGGTCGATCAAACGCCACGCCAAATAACGACGATTTGGCATGTCGTTTTAAGCGCCCCTCAGTTTGCCGATGCGTCATCCGGCGCCGCATCGACGGACTTTGAATCATCTATATGCTATCAAAGTTAATATTACTTTTTATCACTTTTTTTCAAAGGCCCGCTTAGCTGTTTGTAGATTTCGAGCCTTTTTACGATTTGCTGTGCGAGCTTTTGGTATCCGGCGTCGCGAGCGAGCTTTAGGGCCTTTTCTTCAGATAAAACAGCTTCGGGGAACCGGCGAGCTTCAGCGTAGTGTGTTGCCAGGAGGTGGTGCAGCAGAGGCGATGTATCAACGTCCGGCTTAAGAGAAACAGCTTTGGAGTAATGGGTAACGAATCGTCAAGCTGTTGTATTGGGCATCGTGCTTATAAAGTGCCAATATGTTCTCTATGCGAGGTCCGGGCAAGTAGAGAGCGATTAGTACGACCACGACAACAGCTACTATGCTGATTCCCATAATAAGATATACGGCCTGTTTGCGCATCTATATTTATCACCATTCACAATTCACTATCCGTCTTTGGTCTCTATTCTCCAATTCATTTTAGACGTAAATTCTTCGTAACGCAAGCGATTGCCAGGGCCCTTCGGGCCTCCTAAGAAAATAAACGGTTTTCGTATTGCGAGGTTTGAGATTGCCACAGTCGGCCCCCTGCTTTCCTGCGAAAGCAAGAAGGGGGCCTCCTTCGCAATGACATTGTTGGTCCATTTTCTTCTGCATACTTCCTGAGAATCAGGTCAGGTGCTCGCAATGACATTTTGCAAAGGTTTTTTACGGAGTATTAGACGTTCCAAATGTCCAAGCGCTAATCTTGTGGAAGTCCTCCGACGAGATACGAAATCCTAAATGCGACATAGGAAAAAAATGGAGACGAAGGGAATCGAACCCTCATTCCCGCGATGCGACCGCGGTGTGCTCCCGTTACACCACGTCCCCGGAGTCAATTTATTATTTTTTATTGATTACTACTACATCGTAAAATAACATATATAAACCTGTTTTTGAATTCAAATCCGAAGCACAAAACAAAATCAAGTGAGCTAAAGTGCCTAAAGTGAGCTAAAGTGCCTAAAGTTGCCCAGTTGTATAAGCTCGTTTGTCGGTGTCGAAGCTGGTATCGGAACTGGAAGCTCGACGTTGGATGCTCGAAGAAAAGCGAGTTTCAAGCTTCTATGACAAGCATCGATACGAGCATCGACAACCTTAAACAAAAACTGCACTTTAGGGACTCTAAACTTTAGTCACTTTTATCTTGTTTCCACCATCAGGTGTCCTCCGAAAGGAGTCATTAGGACTGCGGAGAATTTCGATATTCGGATTTCGAATTTAACTTAGCCGCCATTTGTCATAGCACACAATCTTTTCTATCGGGTCTCGGCT
>JBDRTM010000298.1:0-2722 GCA_043824065.1 Planctomycetota bacterium
GCTTTCTTTACCTGTTCTATGGTAGTTTTACTTGTCCAACCAGGCTTGCCGTAAATAGCTCCGGGAGATGTCAGACATAAAGTAGTAATCTTTTACATAATCCTGGACAATTTCAAATCGAGGCGGACCCGCCTCAGGCCAGAGGATGGGAATGTCTTCGGCCATGATATGTTGAATTTTTCTCCAGATTTCGATCCGCCTTTTTTCATCCACGGTCACCCGGCTCTCATCCAGCAGCTTGTCAATCTCAGGATTATTGTATCCTCCATAGTTGCCCTTGGACTTGCTGTGAAAGAACGGCCGAATATAGTAATCCGGATCGGTGTCCCAAACACCTCCCATCTGCAAGGATTGAAAATCGCCCGACTTCCAGCGATTTAAATGAATTCCCCACTCCACCTGCTGGATTTTCATATTGATTCCCACATCCTTGAGGTTGCTTTGCATCATCTGGGAAGCGGGCATGTAGTCGGGGCTGTGGTCTGAGGAGACGTGGGTAAACTCAAAACCGTCCGGATACCCGGCCTCTTTCAGCAGCTTTTTGGCCAGTTCCACGTCCCGTTTGTAAAAGGGAAGTTCGGCGACCTCCTCTTGTGAAAGGGCATAAGGAACCGAGGAAGGTGGAATACAAGATGTGACCTCACCATACCCCATGAGCACAGTTTTAATCATTTCCGCCCGATCAATTGAAGCGGCAAAGGCTTGACGGAGCTTTTTGTTGTTAAAGGGGAAGATCCTGTGACTTAACCAGACCCGCATCTGGCGAGCCGAGGGAGGCGTAACAACGTTAAGCCCCTTTGTTTTGCTTGCCAAGTGCGCAAGTTGGTTCTCCTTTACCCAGCCGACGTCTACCGAACCCTTCCGGAGCGCTGCAAGCCGGGAGGTTTCATCCTTTATGACCTTGAAGACCAGACCGTCTACCCTGGGAAGACCTTTTTCCCAATAATCCGGTTGCGCTCGAAAACCGTGTAGTCGCCGGGCACATACTCCTTTACCTTAAAGGGACCGGTTCCGACTGCCACAGCCTTCAGATTACCATGCTTCTCGATCACTTCCCGGGGCACAATGGCCGCATATCTGCCATAGGCAAGAAACGGCAAAAAAGTGGGGTACGGGACCGACATGGTTATCTTGACGGTGTACTTGTCCAATAACTCAATTGACTTTATCGGCTCGGTGAAGCTCGGGCGAACACTGATCTTGGGATTTTTCATCCGCTCCAAGCTATACTTGATATCATCGGCATCCATCTCCCGGCCGTTGTGGAACTTCACACCTTTGCGAATCTTGAAGATAAATGTCAGTTTATCAGGCAGTTCCCATGAGGTGGCCAGGGAAGGCACGATTTCCATCTTGTGGTTGAACCGAACCAGGCTTTCGTATACCTGTTCGTAGTGATTCCAGGTTGAAAATGCTTGGTCCATTTGAGGATCCCAACCCAAAGGTCCTGTATCAATCCCAACGGTGATTGTTCCGCCTCTCTTTATGTCTGCTGATAGTGACGGTCCCGCAATCAAAAGAATACCAAGAGCCAAAGCCAACACGCTTAAAATGATGTTCTTAGTGATTTTTGTCATGACTTTTCCTTTCTTTTCTCGGTTTGATGATCATAAAAATCTTTCTATCGCTCTTCAAATATAGTCATGCAGTGCTCGAACACTGCAAGCTCTTGGAGTCTCGAAAAGCGCTGTTTTGAACTTCAAAATTTCTCCTGCAAATCACCTCTTTTCTATTTTTAGGATTCTCTATGCAGCCGAATCCTCAGATTATTTGATCACGGATCGGTTCTATCTTTACTGAACGGCCGAAAGCAGCGGATTCGATCACCGCCGATGCAACCTGAACCGAACTTAACCCGTCGATATCGGAGGCTAAAAATGTCTCACCGCTGTGAACAGCGCGGTTGAAGGCCTCGGTCTGGAGCTTATACAAAGTCAATAAGTTTCGGTCGTATGGAACGGTAATATTTACCGACTCGCTGACCACCTCTAGGGTTCCGTCCAACGCCTCCCACAAGGTGCCCACCGCAGAGATACGACCGTCGCTGCCGTAAATCACGGCGTCGTTTCTCGTGTCCGGCACAAAGCTTCCATAACATACGGATCCAATGGCACCGCCTTCAAATCGGACGGCAATGGTGCCTGCATGGCCGCCATCAACGGCTGCGACTTCCGTTATGGGCTGCGCCAGGAGAAATTGCATCAAATCGATCGCATGAACCCCCATACCCATCAAAGGGTAAGGACCGCCGAGCATCTCGGGGGCTTCCCACCACTTGCTGAGAGGGGACCGGGACGGGCGTTCCACAACCCCCCGGGCATCCAAATGAAAAAATTGGGTATGTGCCAGGGAAATTTTACCCAAGATTCCATCTTGAACCAGCTGGCGGGCCTTCAGATGTCCGGGATGATGGCGCAGCTGAAATCCGACACCGAGCCGCACCTCGTGTTTCCGGCAGGTTCTCACCATCTCCAATGCCTCGGTCATATGAACCGTCATCGGTTTTTCCACGAGAACGTGCTTTTTGGCTTCGGCACTCTTCCGGGTTTGCGGTGCATGAAGATGATTCGGTGTTGCGATGAACACCGCATCAATTCGCGAGTCTCCCAAAAGGTCGTCTACTGAATCGTATGCGGCATCAATATTGTGTTTTTCTGCAAAGGCTTCAGCACGTCCCATTTCTCTGCTGTATGCCGCGATGATTTGAGTTCCCTTTGCCAAT
>JBDRTM010000299.1:0-7843 GCA_043824065.1 Planctomycetota bacterium
AAAGGAGGGTGAAATGGTATAATTTGAATGCACCCCACTATCTACTCTTATGCCCACGCCTCCGGGAGAACTGTATCCCTGGAGCCTGCCCGGGGAAGGAACAAAATTATTTAATGGATCTTCGGCATTTGGCACGACAAAGCCGTGCCTTCGGTCGGAATGACAGTACATATAGAATGTTACACTAACTTTTTAGAAACGGCACTAGTTATTCTTTTCGAGTACGCAGTATTGTTAGCTGAGTAAATTTCATAACGCGATGTAAGTTTAGTGCGATGTGACGTACGTAAAGCGCGTACGCGCTTTACGTACAAGCATTTTTCTTGCGGTTGATCGTTAAGGTGAAATAAAAGAATAGGCAAGATGGAAGAACCACAAGTCATGAAATACGTTTCACGATTCACGCTTCTACTTCACGCTCTAATGATGTCGGTTATTTTCATAAGGCGGGAAATATTGTCGCGTTCGGCTTCGGCTAATTTGTCGTAAATGAACCTGATGGTCTCGTGTAGTTCGGGAATGACAACGTGCTCCAACACATTTACCCTTCGGCGGGTCATCTGAAGCTCGACAGCAAGTAAGCGGGCCTGCTTTTCCTTCTCAGCCAGCTCAATTAAATTATCGAAAGCCCTCTCCAAAGCTAACAATGCGACATCCATCTCGCCGGATGTTGTTGCAAAACCGTAGCAGATAATTTCACCCTCCATTTCCTTACTCAGGTGCGGAACCCTTACATTCATTATATTGGCGAAGTTAACGGCCAAGCTAAACTTCTTTGTCGGGACCTCAAGAGCGGCTTTGGTGGCTTCCGGCTCCATCGTCGCACGTGCCAACATAAACCGCCGGCACGTCTCTAACAGCTCAGCTTCAACACGTTTGCGCAATGGCTGAATCTCTCTGGCAATTTGAATTAACTGCCGGGAAATCTCATCTCTCTTTTCACTGAGCAGACGATGACCGCGACTGGCAAGCGCCACGCGCTTACGCAGTCTTAAAAGCTCCATTCGTGTCGCATTAACATTTGCTAACATAATTCGCAGATGCGTGAATGCGTTTATGAGTAAATGCGTTTATGAGTAAATGGGTATATGCGTTAGCCTATTTACCCACTCATCCACTCGTTTTACTCATTCACTTACTGTCCTTAGATTTAAGATATTTGATAAAGTTTAAAGTCATTCTTCTTAAAGCTTCGATTTCCTCAAGCAGTTCACCTGCTCTTATGTATTTTAATTTTTCAGCAATTATCAATTGTGTTTCCGCTTCAGATAGTGAACCTAATGCAATATACGAGAACTTTATAAATTCCTTTTTGGAAGACCTCGCGGCGCCCTCGGCAATATTGCTTGGATAAGATATTGCTGACCTTCTTATTTGTGATGTTAAACCATAAATTTCTTCTCTTGGAAACTTAGCTGTTACCTTGTAAATGTGTTCAACAAACCCAATCCCGCGTTTCCAAATGTCTAAATCTTTGTGCGTCTTCATAGCACTATCTCCAATCACTCATCAACTCATTCACTCATTCACTCATTAAATCATTAACTCATTCACGTTCTTTCTTCCGGAAACGCGGCATATACTTTTCTATAAGCTGGACGTCGATACGCTTTAGCTCGGCGTTCTCGAACATACTGAGCAGCTCCCAGCCGAGGTCGAGAGTCGTTTCAACCGAGCGATTTTCATAATAGTCCTGCGAAACGTACCTGGCCTCAAACTTATTAGCGAAGGTCATATATTTCTTATCTTCTTCCGAGAGTGCCGCTTCGCCCATAATGGTCGCCAGCTCCTGGCATTCTTTGCCGCGGGCGTAGGCAGCGTAAAGCTGGTTGTAAAGGTCGGCGTGGTCTTCGCGAGTCTTGCCTTCGCCGATGCCCTTATCTTTAAGTCGCGACAGGCTCGGCAAGACGTCAACCGGCGGTGAGACGGCCTTTCGGTGTAACGGGCGGGACAGGATTATCTGGCCCTCGGTAATATAGCCGGTCAGGTCCGGCACCGGATGGGTCTTGTCGTCCTCAGGCATTGTCAATACCGGCACCATTGTAATTGAGCCTTTTTTGCCTTTGATTCTGCCTGCCCTTTCATAGACGGTCGCCAGGTCAGTATAGAGATAGCCCGGATACCCTCGTCGGCCTGGGACCTCTTTTCTGGCTGCGCTGATTTCGCGAAGTGCCTCGCAGTAGTTGGTCATATCATTTAAGATTACCAGCACGTGCATATCCAGCTCGAACGCGAGGTATTCAGCGGCGGTGAGCGCAAACCTCGGCGTCGCTATCCGTTCAATCGCAGGGTCATTTGCTAAATTTATGAACATAACCGCACGCTCAATAGCGCCGGTCTGATGCAGGTCGTCGATAAAGAATTGTGCCGCCTCGAATGTAATTCCCATCGCTGCAAAGACAACTGCAAACTCTTCGCCCTTTCCGAGAATCGTTGCCTGCCGGGCTATCTGAGCGGTTATCTGGTCGTGTGGCAGGCCGGCACCTGAGAATATGGGAAGCTTCTGGCCCCGCACGAGTGGATTCAAGCCGTCAATTGAAGATATGCCGGTCTGGATAAATTCGTTCGGATAATTGCGGGCATACGGGTTAATCGGCTTGCTGTTAATATCCAGACGTTTATCGGGGATGATGGCGGGGCCGTCGTCTTTCGGCTCACCAAGACCGCTAAAAACCCTGCCTAAAATATCGGGCGAGACGGCCAGCTCCAACGGCTTGGCTAAAAACCGAACGGTACTTTTGGTAACGTCGATACCTCGCGTACCTTCGAAGACCTGGACGAGGACTTTATCGTTCTCGACCTGTAGAATCTGGCCGTGACGTATCGAGCCGTCACCGAGCTCAATATCGACGATATGTCCGTACTTGGCTTCATCAACCATCTCGACCAGCATTAACGGGCCGGAGATACTCGTAACTGTTTGATATTCTTTTATAGCCGGCATTTCAAACTCCTATTTAGTTAATGCGTTGATGCGTAGATGCGTCTATGCGTTTACAGATATACTCAGTCATACATCCACTCATTCACTCATTTACCCATTCACTCATCTACTCATTCACGCTACTTAAGACACCCCTGAGGGATGCAATTGTTTTATGTGCTCGTCAATCGCATCTCTTATTTCAGCGACCTTTGTTACAAATTCATGCGGAATATACTTTGCCCTTGCAATTTCCTCACGGACAGGCAACTTGAAAATATCAGCGGTTTCAACTCCGGTCTCAATGGCAGCGAGGGCCTGCTTGTGGAAATGCAGGACGGTTTTTAACATTTCGTATTGTTTGTCCATCGAAGTGTAAGTATCTACCTCATGGAAGGCGTTCTGGTGCAGGAAGTCCTCGCGGATAGACCTGGATGTCTCAAGTGCGAGTCTATCTTTAGGTGACAGGGCCTCTGCGCCGACCAGCCGAACAATCTCAAGAAGCTCGGCTTCCTGTTCCAGCAAGCTCATCGCCTGGGTGGTCAACTCTTCCATTTCCAAGCCCTGGTCCTTATCTTCGAAGCACTCCCTGAGGTATTGCTTATAAAAGCTGTATGAGGTGAGCCAGTCAATCGCCGGGAAGTGGCGCTGGTAGGCAAGCTCACCTTTGAGCGACCAGAACACCTTTACTACGTGCAGTGTCGCCTGCACAACAGAATCGGACAAGTCACCTCCGGGCGGGCTTACGGCACCGATAATCGACAAGGCGCCCTCTCGTTCTGGACTGCCGCAGCACTTGGCCCGGCCGGCCCTTTCATAAAATGCTGCAATCCGGGCCGCTAAATAGGCGGGGTAACCTTCCTCGGCGGGCATTTCTTCCAGGCGGGTCGAAATCTCCCGCATCGCTTCAGCCCATCGGCTTGTGCTGTCGGCCATCAGGGCCACGACATAACCCATATCGCGGAAGTACTCAGCTATGGTAATGCCCGTATAGACGGAGGCCTCTCTTGCTGCCACGGGCATATTCGATGTGTTTGCAATCAGCACCGAGCGCCGCATTAACGGCTCGCCGCTGCGCGGGTCCTTTAATTCCGGGAACTCCGTTAAGACATCAGTCATTTCATTGCCGCGCTCGCCACCGCCGACGTAAACCACTATATCAGCATCGACCCACTTGGCTAATTGATGCTGAACAACTGTTTTGCCGGTTCCGAACGGGCCCGGCACACAGGCCGTCCCGCCCTTGGCGATCGGGAAAAAGGTGTCGATAACCCGCTGACCCGTAACGAGAACCTGATTCGGTGCGAGCCGTTTTACTGTCTGCCTGGCGTTGCGGACGGGCCATTCCTGCATCAATTTCAGCTCGGTTTCGGTTCCATCGTCAGCAACGACAACCCCTATCGTTTCAAGGACGGTGTAATCGCCTTCATTTATTCTTTGAAGAGTTCCCTCAACGCCAAACGGCACCATAATCTTTTGCTCAACAAGCGTAGTTTCCTGGACCTCGCCTATAATATCTCCGGGGACGACCTTCGTTCCATCGGTTACTGTCGGTATGAAGTGCCATTTCTTTTCTCTGTTGAGGCCGGGCAGCGCACTGCCCCTGCTCATAAACTCGCCTTCGAGCTCTACAAGTGAGTTCAGCGGCCTTTGGATACCATCGTAAATACTCTCAATCAGACCGGGCCCTAACTCGACACTCAAAGGCGCCTCGGTGTCAACAACGGGTTCGCCCGGGCCTATGCCGGTGGTCTCTTCATAGACCTGAATCGAGGCCAAATCGCCGTGCAGCTCCACGATTTCGCCTATGATGTTCAATTCACTCACGCGGACAACATCATACATTCGTGCACCGGCCATACCTTCAGCAACAACAACAGGCCCTGCGACTTTGACTATCCTGCCTTGTTTTGTCTCATCCATTGTCAAAATCCTAAAAAATGGAAAACTATAATCCAAAACCCAAATCCGAATATCGAATAGTGAAAAGTGCCTAAAGTGAACTAAAGTGAGAGCAAAGCTGTCATTCTGAGCGAAGCGAAGAATCTCTTTTTCGTTGGCCAGATCCTTCGGCTTCGCCTCAGGATGACACGTAAGTGTCACTTTAGGCACTTCAAACTTTAGGCACTTTAGGCACTTACTTCAAATGGAGATTGTACTACGCAGCCACTCGATGCTTTGCTCAACTTTGCCGGGCGCTGCCTCGCATTCTATGGAGATAACACCATCCCAGTTGATTTCATTCAGCAGTTCGATACACCCAGCTATATTATCGGCATTGACACCTTCACCGATACTCACCACAGACGAGGCAATTCCTGTCTGTCCGCCCCTTACAGCCTTCGCAAGCTCTTCGCTGACGTCCTTGATGTGGCAGTGCGAGACCTTGTCTCGGAACCGCCGGAGGAACTTCACCGGGTCTTGACCGGCGATGAACACGTTGCCCGTATCAAAGTTCATTCTCAAGTAGGGCGAGTCGAAAAAGCTCAGGATTTGCTCCATAGTATCCGGATTGGTCGTGTAAGGACCGTGCGGCTCTACATTGATGATAATGTCGTATTCTGTAGCCCATTCCAGCACCACACGATAGTACTGCTTTATGAGTGCCATTACTTCTTTATCAGTGTATCCCTGCGGCTTGCGACCGCCGTCAGTAGTGTCCACGCAGGGGCATTCAAGCGCTTTAGCGAACTGAATAGCTCGAATGGTGTAACCGATACCGCGGTACTGACCCTCTGGACACGACATCGGGTAGGCCGCATCAAGCTGCGAGACCTTCAATCCCATCGAGTCTAAGTATTGCTTGAGTTTCATCGGGTCAGAATGAAGCGGTATGTGGGGATTATACCCCAACGCCTGAACAAAGTAGTCCCCGTCAATCGTACCGAACTCTACGTACTCCATATCATGGTCTTTAGCAACCTGACAAGGAACCTCGTACGGCACGTCGAAGTGCCGCCAATTATCTACGTGCATACCTAATTTTATCATGTTCTTGCTCCTATTTTTTCGATTCAACATTGTTCTCTGGATTTTTAGAGCATCATAATACCTGAATCACCTCTTCAATTCCACCCTATTTTTGCTGACATTTATCACCTGGAGGCTGCCCCTTCCCCTCCCCTTGAGGACCGTCAGCAGCGGAGCAATTTGGACTATTCGCTCTGCTTCGTCCTAATTATTCTTTCGCTCCGTGCTTGCGGAGGAGGGAGACGATTTCGGCATGGCCTTTGTCTTTTGCGTACCATAAGGGAGTTCGACTGTCCCCGTCTCTTGCAGTGACATCAGCTCCTTTGGCAATCAGCAGTTCAACTATGTCCTTGTTGCCGTAGTAGGCTGCACTGTGAAGAGGCGTCCAGTTCCAATTGTCTTTAGCGTTGACATTGGCGCCTTTGGCGATAAGCTGCCCTGTGTAAAGGAGTTCTAAGATAACCATCAATTCGTTCATCGACATCAAACCCCTGAGAAATGAGTCTCTTGACTTCTCCAACATCTCCAATAGCTACCACTTCCTCTAATGACATAGGCGGCTCAGGTGATTCAGTAAGAAAATATATCATCTTGTAATCAGTGGCAAAATGTCGGTAACGATAAGGACCGTTGTACATCGATTTATTCGGCCAGACGATCGGGGCTGATTTATCTCCTGCTTTTATAGCCGCGTGAAGATGCAACAAAACAAGAGGCTCAAGAACGTCAAACTTGGCGTAAATGTGTCTTGAACTTGCCAAGAAGAATCCCTTCTGAACCCTGTTAGCCAATATATTGTCGCCGATCTTCTCGGCCATTTCTAAAAACGCCTTATTGCCTGTCTTTTTGTGCAACTCAAGAAAGGACAAGAGGACAAATGGATCTGAAGATAAGGCCTCTTTTTGCAGTTCCGGCTCATTGGTTGGGCTGATTCCGATATCGCCGAAATCTTGACCTAGCCCGATATTTCGAGCCACTTCCCACATAAATCTATCTTCGGTGATACGATACGCTAGCGCATAAGCCCAAAAATCCATCGGGACCGCCCGGATAGGCTCGAATGCAGTTCCCTTAATGCCATAATAACCGTCTTTCTTACAAACGTATCCCTCTAGGCTAGTTCCATCGGTCAACATGGGAATAAATGAATTGTCTTCCCTCCGGTAAGCAATCTTGCCTAAGGCGGTCAATTCTTCAAGGGCCCATTGGGTAAACTTCTGACCATTAGCACCCAGACTATCTCCAAGCAAAAGCTGAGATGTCCATGGACCAACCACAACGCTATAAGGTACCCCTGGCGTAATGTTAAGATAACCGACCGATAATCCGCGGACCATTGGATTACTCCATCCTATGTAATCCTGGGGGAAAAGCGTACCTTCGAAAATAATATGACCCTGGAAATCGTCGCCAAACTGATATCTAGCACGATTGATCTTACTCTGATTATATGGGCTTGCCGAGATACCAATATTTGGATCTCTTGTCTCTACGTATCGATGCATAAGTCGCTTGGACCAAATAAGTGGTTCACGATCCCCAGACAGTTTGTGGAGGATGGCTGCCGCATGAGACAAATTGGTACCCGAAGCAATAAATGCATGACCCCATGGCACTTTACTGTGGAAGTACACCGGACCAGGTTTGTACTCATACTCCCATGGCTTCTGCAACGAACTATCAAAACTGCTACCTCGATTCATGTCGAGGTTCGACCAGTCTAAAATATGTGCCGACCACAAAGATTCTATGAGCTGCTTTGTAACACTCGGATTGACCTCCCACATAAGCTCATAGTACGGGAAGTGCCATTTCAGAGAATGTCCAATTCCAATAGTAGTATTTTCATACGGGCTAGAAACTCTTTCTCTTTGAGCGTCGTAGGCGGCACCTATACCCCAATACAACAACCCATTCGGCATCCGCCTTATCCTCTTCCTGGGTGCTGGC
>JBDRTM010000300.1:0-6174 GCA_043824065.1 Planctomycetota bacterium
TAATCTCCAATTAACCAATCCCCTAATCAACTAATCCACTAATTCTCTAATTCACTATAATCCTGTTCTCCTGATTTCCAGATATCCACCACCCTGTTATCCTGTTATCCTGTTATCCTTTTCTCCATCTTCCGTCATCCAACTTTAGTTCACTTTAGGCACTTTAATTTACTTTAGCTCACTCTTCACCAATCCACTAATCAACTATTCTTAACTCTGCCCGCCACTCCTCGGCCTTTTCCGGCTTGCCCCAGGCTTCGTAGAGTTCAATCAGTTTGTTCAAAGAGCCCAAAGTATCGGGATGTTCTTCGCCCAGCACCTTACGCCTGCCCTCCAAGCTTTCGAGCAGCAGTGATTCTGCTTTGTCATACCTGGCTTGCTCTTTGTACAGCACAGCCAGGTCGTTCTTGGATTCCAGTGTGTCCGGATGATCGTCACCTAACTCGCGCTGCCTGCCCTTCAATGCCTCATCGAACAATGTCTCGGCTTCATCGTACTGCTTCTGCTTTGTGTGGAGCACGGCAAGAGCGTTCACTAAGCGGAGCGTCACTGGGTGTTCCAGGCGCAGCCGCCGACGAGCTATTTGCAGCGCCTCGCTGAATAAAGTCTGGGCCTCCTCGTATCTGTCTTGATCTACATAGAGTCGGACAAGGCCGTACATGCAACACACCGTCTCGAAGTGCTCGTCGCCCCGCAGCTGACGCACTGTCTCCAATGCCTTGACAAACAGCGACTCTGCTTTATTGTACCGGCCCTGCTCTCTATACATATTGGCAAGCTTCGCCATGTAGCCCCCAGGCCAATCGACATTAGCCAGCGTCTCCACAAAAAGTGGCTCCGCCTCTTTGTACCGTCCCTGGGCTGTGTAAACACCGGCAAGGTTGCACTTGATATAAGGAAGAAGCCAAAAATCGTCTCCCCCCAGTTCACGCTGGACCAGGCCCAATGCCTTGTCGAACATGGATTCCGCTTCTTCGTATTTGCCCAGGTAAAAGTATGCCATGGCAAGCCCATTCATGGTGTAAATCTGGTCTTCCACACTGCTAACGCGTTGCTGGATATGGAGAATCCTGGTCCACAGGCGCTCCATATCGTGATACCGACCCTGTTTCTCGTAAAGAAAGCCAATGTTAGACGATGTCGACAGTGTGTCCGCATGCTCGTCGCCACGGTGTTGCCGATAGACTTCAATCGCGCTCAAGAAGTGTTGCTCAGCCTTTTTGTACTCGCCCAGCCTCCGGTACGTCTCGCCGAGCGTTCGGCAGACCGATGCCTCAATGAGTGGCTTGTCCTTGAACTTGCCCTCAAGGCTCTTCGAGGCTGCATCTAAAATATAGCTGACGGTTGCTTCACCGACCTTGGCTTCGGACGCCGAGCCAAGAACATCGTTTTCGAGGAAGTCAGCAATAAGCTGCGCCTCAGCGCGGGCGCGAGCTTGGCCGATAGCGAAAATTGTGGAAACCACAACGCCTACAACAAGCACAACCAGCACCGCAGCAATACCGCCTACCAATACGCGGTTTCGCCGCACAAACTTCTTTAATTTGTAGCCTGTGCCCGGTGGCCCGGCCAGTAATGGAGCACCCTTCAGGTAATTCTCGATATCGTCCGCGAATTCGGAGGCCGAACGATAACGCTCAGCGCGTTCCTTCCGCATCGCCTTGAGCGGAATCCATTCGAGCTCCTTGTGCAGGCACCTGGCAAGTGCTGCGACTTCAGTACGACGGCTCTGCGCGACCTTTTTAGCCTCCTCACCCAGACCTGTCAGCCGGGTGCTCGGTGTCTTGGGATCGGTTTCGCGGATTACCTGCCGGATATGCTCAATCCCGCCTTCACGAAAGGTTGTAGAATCGAACGGCAAAACGCCTGTCAGCAGTACATATAGCAGCACACCTAACGAGTAGATGTCCGAACGGGTGTCGATGTCCTCATTGGCCATATCCGCCTGCTCAGGACTCATATACTCCGGCGTGCCGAACAATTGGCCCTGCTCGGTAACAAGCGTTCGCTCAGTCAACGGCTGAGCAAGGGCCTTGGCTACCCCGAAGTCGATAATCTTGGGCAACGCCTGGTCATCTTGTAATGAGACTAAGATGTTCGATGGCTTAATATCGCGGTGAATAATACCTTTCTGGTGAGCATGATGGACTGCGTGACAGACTTGCCGGAATATATTCAGCCGGTCCTCGATAGTGAGCTTGTGGCGGTCACAATGCTCGGTTATGGATAAGCCCTTAACATACTCCATCACAAAGTAAGGCCGGCCACCCTCTGTCGTCCCGGCATCATAGACATGAGCGATATTAGGATGGTCTAAAAGGGCCAAAGCCTGACGTTCCGCCTCGAAACGGGCAATAACACGTTTTGAATCCATACCCGGCTTGATGACCTTTAAGGCCACCTGACGTCTGATGGGCTGCTTCTGCTCAGCCAAATATACAATTCCCATCCCCCCTTCACCTAAGATACTGAGCAGCTTGTAGCGGCCAATCTGACTACCGGGCTGTTCGGCGAATATACCCAAAGAGGCCGTAGGATTTGGCACATCAATCTTCTTTGCCGGAATATCTTCACCTGCCGGGGGTGATTTCTTATCCTCAATGTCGGACCCATCGGCATCCTCCGTGCCTATTGACAGGAGCTTATCCAGTTTCTTCGGATCCAGCCCAAATATTCGTTTCTTAGCCATGTTCTTATAACGCTCTTAAAATTATTTTGCTGTGGAGATGACTTTGCCGGATTACTCTAATAATAAATACAGCAATTATTCATCATCCTGCGCAATTTTTGGGAAAAATCTCTTTATTTCTTCCAATTCACCACTTACCTGTTCATCAGAGACCACAGAATCACGTAATTGTTTTTTCAAAACTGCCTGGAAGCGTCTTTTCACGGTAACAATCATGTTGGAGGCCTTAGCATCATCTTTGATTCCGTATCTTTCACAAATCTCCCTCAACGAGGGTGGATCGGTTCCATCTATAATAGGTTGCAGAACCCTGTCGTAGAACACCTGCCAGTGAACGCTCTTGCCATCCGCATGACATTTAGCTTCAACTTCTTCCAAGACATCTTCCAGCAGTGACGATACCCAGGCGTAATTAAAAGAATCCTCAGGCCCTAATTTTGAGACTGTTTGGGGCAATTCAAGTGAATCGACCATGTCCAGTAGAACGAGTTTATCTTTGGGTATGCGCTTTTGGGCTGTTTCTTTGTGCTTAATATTTATTAAGAATCGATTTAAGGCTATTAACAGAAATGAACGAAACCGCCCCTTAGACTCATCGGCCTTCTGAATCAGACCTCTGCCGAAAACAGCCTCATAAAAGAATTCTTGGGTCAGGTCCTTGGCCTGCTCGTTGTCATAGCCCTTACGCCTTAGATAGCAGTAAACAGGTTTCCAGTACCGCTTCAGCAGTAAGCCGATCAAGGCCCGGTTCTTATCTTCATCAGTTGCACCTGCATCTTCAATGGCCGACCAATGTGTGGTCAGGAAAGCCTGTCCTGTTCCACCCATACTTGTATAGTCATCACCTTTCATGATTCATACATCAATTAGTCTAAGCAATAAAGGCTTATTTATCAAGTACTTATCGCCACAATCGAAAAAAAACGCAAAAAAGTCAATTTTTCGCGCAAGATTGGAAATTTTTCCTGTGTTTATATGTAGAGACGTTTTGATGAACAAGCCTTTGGCAGCATCAGAAAAGTTTGCCATTGGCGATTATTAACAATTATTCTAACTCCCTTGATCAAAAGGGAAGAAAGGATGGTGTAAATGAAAAACTTTCATTCGGTCATTGCGAGCGAGGCTCAGCCGAGCGTGGCAATCTCTTCTTTTACAGTTGAGACTGCTTCGTTCCACTCGCAATGACGAAGTCGGAACTTCAGTAGGAATGAATCTGAACGTTTTTTTAACATTTTATGCCCATAAAGGCGGAAAGGAAGTTTATTATGAATTGCTTAAATTGTACAAAAATCAGGGTAATGTTATTTGGAATTGTGGCCGCTATTGTGCTTGTCGGCGGGAGTGCGAACGCGGATTTCACCTTCGGCGAGCTCTTGAATCTCGGGCAGCCTCCAAACACTTCATTTATGGACGAATACCGCCCATGCATTTCGGCCGATGGCCTGACACTTTTCTTCGTTTCTGACTATCCCGACGATGGGGACTGGGATCTCTTTGTGGTGACCCGTGACACACTTGACGATAATTGGGCGGATCACATGAATCTTGGGTCCACTGTCAACATGGGTGGTTACACTGATGAGTGGGATCCATGCATCTCCACCGACGGCCTGGAGCTTTACTTTTCCCGAAGTGCCTGGACCCAAGGGATTGATGGCGACCTATATGTAACGACACGAGAGACGACAGGCGATGACTGGGGCACTCCCGTAAGTCTTGGCCCAGTGATCAATAGTACGGCTGAAGAGTATGGTCCGACTATCTCGGGCGACGGTCTATCACTCTACTTTAGTTCGGATCGGGCCGGGGGGTACGGTGAAGCAGACATATGGGTGACAACGCGAAGAACGATAGACGAGCCTTGGGGCACACCGGTGAATCTCGGGCCGACCGTCAACAGTTCAAGTGATGACTTTGCACCCAGCATTACGTCCGACGGCATGATACTCATCTTTAGCTCCGTGCGACCCAGCATGCAGAGTATTTACCCTCTTTGGGCTATGCGCGGGGACTTTTGGATGACTAAGCGAAGGACAACTTCGGACACCTGGGCAGTACCGATCAATCTTGAGCCGATTATCAACACCAATGACGTTAGGGATGCGCGTATCTCCCCCGATGGAAGCACGCTGTTCCTTGGCTGCTTCAAACGGCCCGGAGGTTACGGCGGTGGTGATATATGGCAGGCACAAATCATACCAATCGTTGACTTCAATGGAGATGGAAAGGTAGACACCGATGATTTATTAATACTGATTGACAATTGGGGCATAAATGAGCCACTTTGTGATATTGGCCCAACGCCGTTTGGCGATGGCATCGTGGACATGAAGGATCTGGAAGTATTTATGAGCTACTGGGAGAAAGAGAATATTCCAGAAATTCCGGAAGAAGAACTGTAAATAAATGCGGGCAATAATCGCATGCAAGGGACCTTCTGGTCTGGCCTGATTGATGACGTTCGCATCTATAACCGGGCAGTTATACCATAAGAAATCGAGAAGCTGACCCAATAGGCCAGATCAGAAAGAAAAAAAACGCCTAAGTTAACCACACACCATTACATTTGCCCAAAGGGCTGGCAGCTTAAGACCCTGCCGGCCCTCTTATTTTTGACCTGATACCCTGCTGTCCTGATAACCTGCACCCTGATTTTCTGGTAACCTGATAACCTGTCCTCCGTCTTCCGCCTTCTGACCTCCGTCTTCCGTCCGTGTAATCTGTGGTTTTTATGTGTCTTAGTGGCAAAAACTCAGTCAGCTTAAAAGATAAGGCCAATTGTATTGGACTTGTGGACGAAGGCAATGTTCTATGATAAAGCTTGCTTTAGGATTAGAATTTGCCGAGAACACCAAGCTGCTTAAAATCTGTCTGCGATCTCTGCTTCTATAAAATCAGTGTAATCTGTAATACAATTTTTCAACTCCTTGTTTTTTATGCGTGTTTTTTGTTTTAAGCGATTGTATCATCTGTAATTACAATAGGTTATGGAATATTTTGTTTAGACGAACTTTTGGTTGCGGCTACGCTGCGCCAGGTCATCCGTGGTTATTTCAATCTGCTTCTAATCTGTGTAATCTGTGGTTATGTCAGTTCGTGTCTAAAACGTCTGTGTCCGTCAGTGTCTAATCCGCGGTTAAATATTATTGAATTCTCTGAGTCCTCTGCGCCCTCTGTGGCTAAAAAAAGTGCTTTTTTGGTCATTTTTTTGTTGACATTGTTTGTAAATACGTTAAAATACACGTATGTTAGCCAGCAGGCAAACATAAACCGCCAGTAGGCGAAGATGACATTTCAGTTTGCACGTCGTAAGCTGCGGCGCAGCAAGGACTTAGAGCCAGCCGGCCCAGATTCGTGATTCGTGAATAGTAAATAGCCAATAGTAAATAGTAAATCCGGAGAGTTCCCAATGGCCACCGAAGCCCAAATCCGCGCCAACCGGCCCAACGCTATACGCTATATGCTGTACGCTGTACGCTATCCAT
>JBDRTM010000301.1:0-4557 GCA_043824065.1 Planctomycetota bacterium
GCGAATTAGCTCCTGGAGGTCGTAGAAGAAAGAAGTTTGAAAATGTTGCATGATAAAATCTCCTTTGTTTTGGCCGTAAGTGTTCTCCATAACGTCACTTACATAATAACCGAGATGGAGGAGATTGCAAGAAAATAATGATTGCAAATCATTATTTAACATAAAGTTACGTATTTCGCAGACGCCTTTAACTCTCTGTATTAAAGGAGGATTATTATGTGTAAGAAATTGGTTTATTTATTTTCTTTTGTTTTGGTGCTGTCTCTGGCCAGTAACGCCTTCACTGCTGAGGATCCGTCTCTGATCATATACTATTCCTTTGACGATGTTGGTGATATTATCGCGGACCAATCCGGCAAAGGCCATGACGGCGTTGTCAACGGCGAGGTCACAGCAGAGCCCGAGGGCAAGGTCAATGGAGCTGCCAAATTCGCAAGCGGCAGTTACCTCGACCTGGATGGCCCAAGTTTCCCTGCCGAAGATATTCCAACATCCGGTATGACGCTCGCCGCCTGGATAAAATGTGAGAATACAGGTGGACATCACGCTATATTCAACGCCAGAGCATCTGACGCGACCTGGCTTATTCACCCTGAGGCCCGCAGTAACGGCGAATTTAGGTGGCTGCTCCGCGCTTGGGGCATGACTACAATCTTCGACATACGCGCAGGTGTTGTACCGTGGGGTGAATGGGTACATTTTGCAGGCACATACGACAAAGCATCCGGTAAGGCGTATGTGTATAACAACGGGGAAATGGTTGGTGAGGCAGACGTTGAAACCCCTTTGGATATAGCCGGAGATTATGACCAGGGTGCTCGCGTTGGATACAATATTGATAACGCAAGACCTTTCACGGGGCTTATGGACGAATTCTTCTTGTACAAGCGGGCGCTGTCGCAAGCCGAAATCAAGAAAATCATGCAAGGTCTGGAATTTCCGTATGCCTTTGGCCCCGATCCGGCTGATGGTGCCATGCATGAGGATACTTGGGCGACCCTTAGCTGGTCGCCGGGATCTTCTGCAGTCTCGCACGATGTGTATTTCGGCGAGAATCTTAATGATGTGAAAGACGGAACTGGCGATACGTTCCAGGGCAACCAGACTGCGACGTTCCTTATTGTCGGCTTTCCCGGATTTGCCTATCCGGACGGTCTCGTTCCAGGCACGACATACTACTGGCGGATTGATGAGATTGAAGCCGACGGCACGATACGCAAAGGCGATATCTGGAGCTTTACGGTTCCTCCAAAGACGGCCTACAATCCCGACTCGCCTGATGGTGCCGAGTTTGTAGACCTGAATGTGGAGCTTAGCTGGACAAAAGGTTTCGGTGCGATATCACACACCGTGTATTTCGGCGATAATTTTGACGATGTGAACAACGCCACCGGCGGCGCTTCCCAGGGAGAGGCAACCTATACCCCCGGCCCGCTTGAATTAGAGAAGGTTTATTACTGGCGGGTCGATGAGTTTGATGCCGTCGCCACGTATAAAGGCGATATCTGGAGCTTTACGACTCCGGGCGCCGTCGGGAGCCCGAATCCGTCTAATGGCGCCACGGGTGTGAAGATGACAGCTACTCTTAGCTGGAAGCCGGGAGATAGTGCCGCTTCGCACCAGATCTATTTAGGCACAGATAAAGAGGCCGTCCGCAGCGCTGATACAGCTTCACCAGAGTACAAAGGCACCAGGAACCTTGGCTCTGATAGCTATGATCCTGGAAAACTTGCCTGGCTCACCAGTTACTACTGGCGTGTTGATGAGGTCAATAACGTCAACCCCGACAGTCCGTGGAAAGGCCCTGTCTGGAGCTTTACGACAGCCGACTTCCTTACCGTGGACGATTTTGAGGATTACAACGACTTCGAACCTGACAGGATATTTGATACGTGGATAGACGGATATGGTGTTGAGACAAACGGTTCCACGGTAGGTTATGCTGAGCCGGATTTCCCTGCGGGAGAGCATCATGTTGAGACTACGATTGTTCACAGTGGTTCTCAATCGATGCCGTATTTCTACGACAACAATTTCAAATACTCCGAGGCAAGTATGACGTTGGTCTCGGCTCGTGATTGGACCGAGGAAGGTGTTGGAGTATTGTCGCTGTGGTTCTACGGCGATGCGTCTAATGCTGCTGAGCCGATGTATGTGGCTCTCAATGGCAGCGTGATGGTCAATCATGATAATCCTAATGCAGCGCAGATAGGTGCCTGGACGGAATGGACTATCGACTTACAGGAGTTTGCCGACCAGGGTGTGAACCTTGCCAATGTCAATACGATTTCTATTGGTTTCGGGGATAAGAACAACCCGCAGGCCGGCGGTTCAGGTACGATGTACTTTGACGATATTCGGCTGTATCGCCCGACAACAGATCCGTCTCTGGTTATATACTATTCCTTTGACGATGTCGGTGAAATTGTCGCGGACCAATCCGGCAAAGGCCATAACGGCGTTGTAGTCGGTGACGTCACGGCAGAGCCTGAGGGCAAGTACAATGGAGCTGCCAATTTTGCAAGCGGCAGTTACCTCGATCTGGATGGCCCAGGTTTCCCCGCCGAAGATATTCCAACATCCGCTATGACGCTTGCCGCCTGGATAAAAATTGCTAATACAGGCGGAGATCATGAGATATTCAGCGCCAGAGCATCTGATGAAAGCTGGCTTATTCACCCTGAGCCTAAGAGCAGCGGCGACATTAGATGGCTGCTTCGCTCTTATGGTGGGACTACAATCTTCCAGATACGTGCAGGTACTATGACGTGGGATGAATGGCTGCATTTTACAGGCACATACGACAAAGAATCCGGCAAGGCGGCCCTGTATATCAACGGGGAATTGATTGAGGAGATTGATGTTGCAAGCCCTGCGGATATAGCCGGAGATTGGGACCTGGGTGCTCGTGTGGGATTAACTATTGATAACGCAAGACCTTTTACGGGGCTTATGGATGAGTTCCGCATGTACACGCGGGCGCTGTCGCAGGACGAGATTCTGGAAATTATGCAGGGTATGTGATTTCCATTTGCCTTTGGTCCTGTCCTGGCGGATGCCTGCACCCGTGGTAGCGCAGGCACAGGTGTGTGGCTTGAGAAGCGACTGTGGCCGGAGTAGGCTGTAATCAGCATATGCGAGGCCAAGTCGTTAGCCAATGATTTTGCATCAATTCGGGGCTTATGCTGATTGATTCGGTATAAGCCCCTTTTTAAGTTGAAGACAATGGGCGTTTTGGTGTGTGGCCAGAGCACAGCTATCTTAATTCTTTTTGAAGGAGGATTATTATGTCTAAAAAATTGATTTATTTGATTCCTTTTGTTTTAGTGCTGGGCCCGGTCGGTGTGGCCATCGGCACTGAGGGCCTGAAAGGTGAGTATTATCATACGACTATTACAGCGACCACCTGGCAGGTTCTCGTGTTGACCCGCATAGATCCGACGGTGAACTTTGACTGGGGTACCGACTCGCCGGAACCGGGGGTTGTCAATCCAGACAATTTCGCGGTGCGGTGGACAGGCATGATTGAAGCGCCGACCTCCGAGACCTACACTTTCCACACCCAGGCAGACGACGGTGTTCGGTTGTGGGTGAATAACGAACTGATTATTGACACCTGGAGCGATTGGGTAAAATGGCAGGCGAATTGGGGCGCCTTCCCGGGAGACCGTTACCAACGCAGCGGCGACATTACCCTGACAGGCGGGCAGCAATACGAGATTATACTGGAGTACTTTGATAGCGGCGGTAATGCCATGTGTAAGCTGTCCTGGTCAACTCCAACACTGACCCAGGAAGCCATCCCGAGCCGGTATCTGTCAGTGGAGAGGCCGCACGCCCGTAATCCAGACCCGGCTGATGATGACATACTTCGAGTTGCGATGGTGACCCTTGTCTGGACGCCGGGAGGTTACGCTGCTTCGCACGATGTGTACTTAGGCGAGAATTTTGACGATGTAGATGCCGGCGCTGTCGATACGTTCCGTGGCAATCAGGTCTCGACGTCTTTTTCTATTGGCTTTCCTGGAGTTCCTTATCCGGATGGTCTTGTTCCGGGCACAACATCATATTACTGGCGAATCGATGAGGTCAATGACCTGCACCCGAATAGTCCGTGGAAGGGTTCTGTCTGGAGCTTTGCGATTGCCCCAAGGGCCGCCTATAACCCCAACCCGGCTGATGGTGCCGAGTTAGTAAACCCGAATGCGGAGCTTAGCTGGGAGCCTGGTTTCGGTGCGATGTTGCACTACGTGTACTTCGGCGATAATTTTGACGATGTCAACAATGCCGTTGTGGGTCTTCCTCAGGCAGATACGACCTATACTCCCGGCCCACTTAAATTGGCTAAGACTTACTACTGGCGGATCGATCAGTTTGATATTATCGCCACGCATAAAGGCGACGTCTGGAGCTTTACTACTCAGGGCGCCGTTGGGAGCCCGGACCCGTCTAATGGCGCTGTGGATGTAAAGCATACACCGATTCTTACCTGGACGCCGGGAATCTATGCTGCTTCGCATCAGGTCTATTTCGGCGCTGATGAGGACGCCGTGAAAA
>JBDRTM010000302.1:0-32438 GCA_043824065.1 Planctomycetota bacterium
CGGCGGAGACCGCCTGGCCGATGGTCATAATGTCCATATCGAATTTGGATTTGATTTCGGCTCTGGCCTGCTCAGTGGCCTCCTTTTTTGTTTTTGCGGTGGATGAAGCAAGGGCGGCCTGGAAGGCGGCGGTCGCTTCGGTAACCCTTGCGCTAAGTGCCCTGTCGGATTCGATAAGCTCGGCCGGATATGTCTCCTCGACATACACATCCTTTGCCAAATCCGCAACATTGGGCCAGGGACTGTCCATACCAAACTTTGTGGCTGTTTCAATTGTAGCAAAGGCCTTATCTTTTATTTGATCCAATTGTTCTTCTGTGCATAGTTTCTCAGTGAGCAGCTTTTCTCTCAGGACGGTAATGGGGTCGCGCTGGTGCCAGGCCTTTTCCTCGGCCTTGGTTCGATATGCTCGAGGGTCGCTTCGGCTGTGTCCGTACCAGCGATAGGTCTTGGCCTCGATGATTGTCATCTGGTTATCTTTGCGGGCTCTTTCCACGGCCTTGCGCACCGCAATAAAGACCGCCAGCGCATCCTGGCCGTCCACAATCATAGCGGGGACATTATAAGCGGCAGCCCTTTGGGCAATATCCTCGATATTGCTGGCCCTGGTGGCACCTTCGATTTCACTTCCGGAGAACGGCACGCTCATTCCGTAAAGGTTATTTTCGATTATCGCCACGAGCGGCACGGCCAGCGTTGATGCCATATTCATTGATTCGTGAAAACTGCCGCAGTTGGTGGAGCCGTCTCCGAAGAACGACAGCACAACTTTGCCGGTTTTTTTGTACTTCTCCGCGAGGGCCGCTCCGACCGCCGGTGCCTGGTTGCCGCCGACGATGCCGGTTGAGCCGAGGTTATTGCATTTATCGACATCAGCGATGTGCATCGAGCCGCCTCTGCCCTTGCAGTAGCCGGTCTCTTTGCCCATCAGCTCGGCCATCATCCGGTTCCAGTGAGTCTGGCGGTCTTGCTCACTGTTGGCATATTTGTTGCCGATGGCTCCGCAGTGGCCGTGGCCTCGGTGGGTTGAGCCAATTACGTCCCCGCGTTCAATAGCAGCGGTGGCCCCGACGGCGATCGCCTCTTCGCCGGCGTAAAGGTGCGAGGCGCCTTTGATAATATTCTGGCCCAAAAGCTCGAAAACCTTCTCCTCAAAAAAGCGAATCTCATAAATGGTCCTGAGCCAGTCGGCAGCATTCTCAAGATTGATAATCCCATCCTTGATAAGGTCTTTGACCTTTGGTTTCGGTTCCTTTCGAGTATCCTCAATGCAAAAATCCATACTGCAAGTCTCCTCAAAAACTACTTTTCAGTGGTAAAAACACCGAACCTACCCTGCTAACAGCATTGAAAACCAATAGTATAGCACATTACGCCGGCAAAAAGCAACCGGAGGGTTCCCATTTTGCCGTTTTTTTGCAATTGGGGCTCCAAAACGATACCAACAGCCTTTCTGTTCGGTTTTCGCCGGGTGAGATTCAGAATTAACAGAACATGCTGGAAACGGCAGACGGATTTTAGTAATATACAGATTAAATGTGCCCCCGCGGCTTCGGTCTTACAAAGCCAAACAGCGGGAGCTGGTTATATGAGAATATCAGGTCAATGAGTTTAGGGAGTTTTTCGTATGAGCAATCTCAAAAGTATCATCATGTTGTTTTTGAGCATACTATTAGCCGGCGGGATATGCTACGGCGATGACTGGCCCCAGTTTCGCGGGCCTACCCGGGATGGGAAATCGGCGGAGACCGGATTGCTAAAAAAATGGCCTCAAGCGGGTCCCAAACTGTTGTGGTCAGTCGGGGGTTTGGGCATAGGCTTTTCATCCGTGGCCGTAGCCGGGGGATTTGTATATACGACCGGTATGATTGACGGCGAAGGATTTCTTTTTGCATACGATATTTCCGGCAATCTGAAATGGAAAGAATCTTATGGGCCGGAATGGACAGGCTCGTACAAGGGGACCCGGACTACGCCAACGGCTGATGGCGAACGCGTCTATGTCTTTAGCGGCACGGGAATAATGGTCTGCTTTAACGCCAGGACGGGCGAAAAGCTTTGGCAAGTCGATACTCTGACGAAGTTCGACGGTAAGAACATTCGCTGGGGCATGAGCGGCTCGCCGTTAATCGACGGGCGGAAAGTCTATTGTACGCCTGGCGGCAAAAAGGGCACCATTGTTGCGCTGGATAAAATGACAGGCCGGACTATCTGGGCCACCACCGGGCTTGATGAGCTATCGGTATACTGCTCAGCGATCCTGATTGAACGCGGGGCGAACCGGCTGCTCGTAAACCTGATTCAAAAGTCGATTGTCTGCGTCGCTGCCGATACGGGCAAACTCATCTGGCGGGAACCTTACGAGACACCTTCTGATACCGGCGGCGTTACGCCGGTCTATAAAGATGGATATCTGTATGTTACCAGCGCTGTCGAGCGCGAGTTCACGAGGGGCGGGGTAATGTTGGAGCTTTCGGCCGACGGGACCTCGGTCGCCAAGAAATGGAATGACCAAACTCTCGACAGTGGCCACGGCGGGGTCGTACTTGTTGACGGGTATTTGTACGGCTCGACCTTCGACGGTATTCCAAAAGGCGATTGGGTCTGCCTTGATTGGGACAGTGGGAAAGTTATGTACGATAACAAGTGGAACGGAAACAAAGGCTCGATTATTTACGCCGATGGTATGCTGTACTGCTATGATGAAAATACCGGCGATGTGGCTTTGGTTAAGCCTTCTCCGAAGGCCTTCGAAATAGTCAGCTCTTTCGGCGTTACTGAGGGCACCGGCAAGCACTGGGCCCATCCCGCCATATCCGACGGCCGACTCTACATCCGCCACGGCGACGCTCTAATGGCTTATGATACAAAAGGCAAATAGCTCTCAGTCTTTAGTAGTAAGTTTTGAATCAGGACTGGCCGGATGCTAATTTCTTGCGAAAGGCCTCGGATTCCCAGTTGTTGATGAAATCCTCCTGTCGCTTATTCAAAGTGCGAATCCCGCCCATCCGATGGGCGTTGGTGCGAATGAAAATCGAGTACAGCACAATATCCCGCACTGTCGGAGCGATCTTTTCGGTACCGGCGACAAAAAGGCCGACTCCCTTTACCAGAAACGCCGCAGAAGGTTTTCCGCCTCTCTCAATCTGCCGTTTCAGCCGCCTGGTAATACTCTGCGATATGCTCTTCAGCGCTGCCCCCGTACGCGACTTCCATCCTTTTTGCAGCTCGACCCACATCGCGGGGCCATTGGCGTAAACCAGCTCGTCCGGCGTTAAAGAGCCGTTCAGCATTTTCTTCGCATCTTTTTGACGCAAAAAATCCGCAATAGCATCGTTGTAATAATACCATATCGTCGTGTGCTTACCGGTCGCCTGAAAATATGCCTGTACGATGCATAGCTTTACTTCGCTTATTATTTCCTGCTTGATGGATTTTGCACTTCCGGGCTTCGTCTGTTTGAGCTTGCTGTTGCAGCGGTTCATTACCTTGTGAACGAGGCGTAAAGCGCCGGCGGCACTTTTTGCTGTAATGAAAAGCCCGTGTTTTTCCAGGAAAAGAATCGCAGGCATTTTGCCGAATTGGCCCTGATAATTATCAACTAACCGGGCGATCCTTTTAGCAAGCATATAGCCGGGGTCGGTATAAGGGACCCAAAGCGGCGGAAGACTTTCATCCTTGAATAACTTCTCGAGTTTTGCCTTTCCATGCTTGGCATTCACATAAGCCCCCGCTGCACTTGGATGCAGATGAATCACGCACTTATCCAGACAAGCGTGCAAATGGGCCTCCACGGATGGACGGGCATCGGTCTTAATCTTATCATCACATGCAAGAAGCAGCCGATTTACCACCTCAATTTCTCTTTTTTGGGTATCGAGCTGTGCTATCGACTTATCTCTTACAATTGACAGGGCCGAATCGACCCGCAGCCTTCGCCAGCCTTGTTTTTCAGTCATATTCTTCAGGGCCGTGCCGCTGGCCTTGATATACATATATTTGCCGTCTGCCGTTTTTACAGATGTATTACCGCCCCCACCTTGAACGAGCGTCGGGTCACCTCCTGTCCCTCTCGATATTTTTATCAGCTCTGCAAGCGCTTTGTCCATTTGAATCGTTCCTTTCGTATCTCTGACAATATCTTTATCATGTATTCCGCCCCTTCCCCCTTTACGCCCCCGGCAACAGGCCTATCTTGGTGTGGCATCCGGCAAACCCCCGTCCACTGGAATTGTAGCGCCGGTGGTAGGTGTCTGACGGGTGGCAAAAAACAGCACCGCATTGGAAACATGCCGGCCCGTAACACTAACTTTCAGGAGATTCCTGTCTCGGTAATACTCCTGCAACTGGTCTTTATCGAGCCCCCGCGCCTTCATTCGGCTGGGACCTATTTCTTCCCACAAGCCGGATTTGTACTTGCCTTCAGAGAACACACCGTCCGGTGCCACCATGTTTACACGAACGTCATATTGCGCCAGCTCAAGACTGGCAATGCGCCCCAGCTGGTGAGCCGCTGCTTTGGTGGCACTATAAGCGCCAAAGCCGGCGCCGGGGCTGGGAACATTCTTGGTGGATACAATAATAATATCACCTCCGGTGCCCTGCAGGATAAAGTGGCGGGCGATTTCACGAAGCGTCAGGAAGGTACCTTCCACGTTTACTTTTTCGAGCTTGCGAAAGTCATCGAGGTCTATATCCTTCAAATATGAAACCAGCGGGATGCCGGCATTAACAACCACAATATCGATTCCGCCCCAGGTCAGAATGACATTTTCAAAACCCCGGACGACAGACTTTTCATTAGTAACATCGATTGGAACTCCTATCACGCGGTCGCCTGCTGATTGTTTCAGGTCGGCTGCGAAACTATCAAGTTTCTCACCCGGAAGGTCGGTAGCAACCAGGTGGCAGCCCTTTTCCAGCAGCCCACAACAAATGCCGTAACCAATAGCTCCGGCTGCACCGGTTACCAGCGCAACCTTATTGCGAAGAGGCATATCAGGCTCGATTCTCGATTCTCGAGGCTCGAGGCTCGATTTTCTTCCTTTACGAGTATCCGGAATCGAGCATCCAGCATCGAGATAAAGTATTCCAAGGTCACGAACACATATCATCTCCGGTTTGCAATTGTGCTTGGCGGAATAATTTGAAATGGAGTCGCTTAACTGTTTGCGAAGCTTTTCCGGATCAGCACTTTTAACCGGAGCATATAAAAAAAGTGGTGGTTTCTGACTTTCGAGCAAAGATTGTAGGGTGGGCTTTAGCCCACCAATTTTTTTGCGGTGGGGCAAGCCCCACCCTACCTGCTCAGCATTTTTTGCAGAACCGGCAAAATCAACAGCTTCTTTACTTGTCAATGATTTTAAGATAACGGGTTCATAGGGTATATCCTGGTTACCTGTCGGCTCGGCCAGAAGTCCGCGAACAATCGGCGCTATTCGAGCTAATCGGCTCGAAGAGCCTTTGTTTGAGGCATTATTACTCATCTTAGGCCCCTAAAACTTGTCCCTTCAACGGAGTTTACCCTGAGCGGAGCCGAATGGGTTCAGGGCAGGCTCTGAGCAACGCCAAAGAATCCAAAATCTCAATTAACTCCATACTCCTACTTTCGGATTATAACGTTGCGGCTCACCAGCGCCGTGTATGCGGCGTCCGAGTTCAGCCGCTGGTTAGATATTCGATATTGGTGGGCTGAAGTCCACCCTACAATCTCATCATTTTGTCAAGTTGTGCGCTCAAGGAAAGTTTATTAGCCTTCTGCTCAACTGCGTATTCTTCATTCAAAAAGCTGTGCAAACCTTAGCATATTCAAGCTTTTTATCCATACAGCTTTTTCCCCTCCCGTAGTACGGTGGAGATGAATGAAAGCTCGAATTCACTCTCTTTTTCAACTTCCTTGGGAGTATAAACCAGAATGTCCATCGGAAAAGGATACGGCTTGAACATAAGGTGCAGCTGGCGGCTTCTTTTGTGTCTTGGCAAATCACTTTCGGCAATCACCAAAAGGTCAACATCGCTATGCTTTCCGGGTCGTTTTCGAGCGTATGAGCCGAAAAGAATCACTGCCTTGGCATTGATTTGCATTCCAATTTTTCTGGCAACATTTTCAATTTCATTGAAACTTACCATAGCTTGATGATAATTGTCCTTATCTGTTATTGCAACAATTTTTCTGTACTGTTATGTACAATAAAAAACCCTGAAGAATAAACAAGATTCATGTTTATATTTAATCCGTGTTAATCCGTGAAATCTGTGGTTAATCTTTTTCGTTCTTGAGGGTTTCGTACAGATCGAGAGCCTCAGCCGGCTTCATATCCTCATGAACAACCTTGCGAATCGCCTGCATCATCGCCTTGGGCGCATCAGACTGGAAGATGTTGCGTCCCATGTCCACGCCCGATGCACCTTCCTGCACCGCCTTGTATGCCATTGTCAAAGCGTCGAGTACGGGGATTTTCTTTCCACCGGCCATCACAATCGGAACCGGACAGGAAGCCGTTATCGTCTTAAAGCCTTCCGGAACGTAATAGGTCTTGATAATCTGGGCCCCAAGCTCGGCACAGATGCGACAGGCCAATCGGAAATATCTTGCATCCCGTACCATATCCTTGCCCACCGCCGTAACCGCCATAGTCGGGATACCGTAACGCAGTCCCATATCCACCAGCCTTGTCATATTATGCACCGAGCGGGTCTCGAACTCGCCGCCGATAAATACCTGCAGCGTAATCGCCGCGACGTTCATGCGAATCGCGTCCTCGATATCAACGGCCAACTCCTCGTTCGAGAGCTCCTTGAGTATGCTCGGGCCACCGCTGCATCGCATCACGATTGGTTTGGTCAGCGAAGGCGGTACCGTGGTTCGCAGGATTCCACGCGTCAGCATTATAGCGTCGGCGTAGTACATTAGTGGTACGATGGTAAGGTCAATTCGCTCAAGTCCCGTCGTAGGTCCCTGAAAGTAGCCGTGGTCAATTGCAAACATTACGGTTCGGCCCGTATCGGGATTAAATATCCTTGAGAGCCGATTCTTCATTCCCCAATCAAGAGAGCTTGCTCCCTTGAGGAAAAAGCCCTCAGCCTTCATGGGAACATCTTCGTAGAACTTTTTTGCTCCTTTTGCGGAGTCGATTTCAGGCATAATTCTTTCCTTTCTTTCATTTTGATTTGTTTCTTTTTGGGCTGGTTACCCCCGCTTGTTTCTGACTGGGGCTAACCAGCGTCCTGCTGGCCGGCGCTGTTGTCTTTCCACATCCATGGAGTGGCGGCAACAAACCACACTACTGTGGCAAGAAGCATTATCCATTTGACCGTATCCAACTCCAAGCGGCCTGCAAGGAACAGGACAGACGGCAATGTCAAGGCAATCAACGCCAGCAGTGAGATAATTTGTAATATAGAACGCATTTTAATTTCTCCTGTTATTCCGCCACGGCCGGGCGGACTTTCTTCTGATAAAACTTGCTTAGGACGATATACAACACGGCTGCGACAAACCAGCAGGGTAGTGAAACAAAGAAAATCTGCACGCCTGCGAACTTCACCAACACCCAAGCGGTTGCCAGGGTTACGAACCAGGCCAAGCCGGCGGCCCAGTTGAAGGTCCTTCTGCTCAGCTCGGCATAGGAACTCTGTAGGCCAAACTTTCGAATCAGCCAGAAGTCCACAAAGATCACAGCGCCCATTGGCATTAGGATCAGACCGTAAAGGGCCACAAAGCCCAGCAGCTTCATTGCGATAGCCGGGAACATACCGGCGACTGTCGCAATGGCGCCGGTGATCAGCGTTACCTTGAAACGGGACGATTTGGGTGCCAGGGCCTGAAATGCCAAGCCTGCCCGGTAGATGGTCGGATTGGCGGTTGTCCACCCGGCAATGATCACACATAAAAGCCCCACCATTCCCGCCGCTCGGTAGGCCAGCGGGCCGGGCAATACATCGGTATTGCTTGGATCCTGATGCAGTTGATAGGCATACAGGATTGAGGCGCTGATCCAGGCCATAAAGTGTCCCACGTACATTCCTGCACTGCTTGCTATGGCATACCAGCTCTTGCGAGCGAACCGGAATACAGACAGATCGCTCATGCCGATGTGCATCGCCATATTGCAGAACCATGCAAAGAATGTTACGTGCCAGAACGTGAACTTGACCTGTCCGGGCAGGGGGGCACCGCCTTTCCATATTTGTGTCTTGGCCAAGCCCCAGGCATCGGCCAGTGAGCTGATTTCGGTGCCCGTTGCCTCGATGAACTGCCTAATACCCACGAATCCAAAGACCAGAAACACGAGGACCATCCATGGAGCGGCCACGTTGGCAAACTTGGCCACGGTTTGATAGCCACAGGCGGCAACAATGGCAATGAGTCCACCGACAACGGCGACAGCCACGACCCAGCCGATACTGTTGGGATACAGGTCGTTGAGGCCCGGCATCTTGAATTTGAACCAGACACCGACCGCCGTCGCTGAGACGGTCACCATCGCGCCGGCAAGGAAGCAGAACATCACGCCATTGGCAAGGTTGTAGATAGTTACAAGCTTTCGGCCGCAGATCTTCTCAAGTTGATAGTAGAGGGTCAGACGCCTGCGCGTGGCAATAGGCGCACAAAGGAATATCCAGCTAAGGACCGCCAGGGCATTGCCGACGACAAGCCCCATGACCAGGTCAAAGGCGCTGACCCCTGAGGCCACAAACAGCGGCCCAATCATTAATTCGGTCCCGGCGCAATGCTCGCCGGCGTACATTCCGATGAAGCTCTTGAAGCCGAGCAGTGCATTCTTAGGTACCGGCTCGCGCTCAAATTCACTTCCTGCTTGCGTTTGCTGCGACTGCTTTTCTGTATCCATGTCGTCTTCCTTACTATTAACCGTGAACCGTATGCGCTTTACCGGCGATTGCCGAGAACATCCCTTTCATAAGCTTTGACCTCATCCAGCCAAGCTTCAGCGACCGGTACATCTGATTTCATACAATAATGATCCCAAATCGCGCCGAACGGCAGGGTTTTTAACTCTTCCAGCATCGCCAGACGTGAGGTGTAATCGCCGTTGATTTCCATTTGGCGCAGCTTGTCTGTCGGCTCTAACAGGGCGATTAAAAGCGCCTTTATCATACAGCGCGTCCCTATTACCCAGGCCGCTATCCGGTTAATGCTGGCGTCGAAAAAGTCAAGGCCGATGTGCACCCTTTGAAGATAATCGCCCCGAACAATCTGTTCGGTTATGGCACGCAGCTCGTCCGAGAGAATAACCACGTGGTCGCTGTCCCAGCGTACGCCCCTGCTGACGTGAAGCAATATCTCATCGAGAAATGTCAGCACGGATGATATCTTGTCGGAAACAACTTCTGTCGGATGAAAATGTCCCGTGTCCAGACACAGCAGTGTTTTATTTTCGATAGCATAGCCCAAATAGAATTCATGGGAGCCGACCACATAACTTTCCGAGCCGATGCCGACGCGTTTGCTTTCCACCGCATCCAAAAGGCAGCTTCGGTCCATCGGTTCGGCGAATATCTCATCGAGCGATTTTCTAAGGCGCTGGCGAGGTCCTTTGCGGTCAACCGGAATATCCTTGTAGCCGTCCGGAATCCATAAGTTCGTTACACAGGGTGTGCCTAATTGCTTTCCCATCGCAGAGCCTATTTTTCGGCACACGATGCCGTGCTCTACCCAGAAGCGCCGTATCCCTTCGTCCGCGCTGGACAGCGTGAAACCGCTCTCGGCCTTCGGATGCGAAAAGAAGGTCCCGTTAAAATCCATTCCCAGGCCGTTTGCCTTGGCCCAGTCAATCCACGCTGTAAAATGCTCCGCGGACAGCTCGTTGCGCTCGATTTTGCCTTTGGTCTCTGCGTACATTGCATGCAGGTTCAGCCGATGCTTACCCGGAATCAGGCTTAACGTCTTTTCCAAATCCATCCGCAGCTCATCGGCGGTTCGTGCCCTGCCGGGATAAGCGCCTGTGGCCATTATGCCGCCGCCGCTGAGGCCTTCTCCAGTCTTTTCAAATCCGCCAACATCATCCCCCTGCCAGCAGTGCAGCGATATTGCCGTGCTGCTCAGCCGTTCCATCGCCGCCTCGGTATCAACGCCAATCTCGGCGTAGCGCTGCCTTGCCTGCTCGTATGCTTTTTCAATGTTTCTTATATCAGCCATTTTGCTTCGACCTTTTTAAAATTTAAAATGTGCAATCACTACTCGATTTTCAGAGAATCTTTGTCCGGCAAATTCGGAAACGGCGCATGAGGCTCGGCCTGATACCAGAACGCAACCGAAGAAAGGTCGTCTTTTAGAGGCAGATACCTTCCCTCGCTTTGCCAGCCCAGCGCCTGCATCGTTACTTTCAGGTCATTTTCAAACCTGACAGGGTCCAGAATATGCCAGCGGTACAGTCCAAAACGCGGCTGTGTTTCGGACTCTATCACCTGCGGCATCCCTGCGTAAGGACTGCTGAATTCCTGATACCCTCTGCCCTGGAATTTGCTAAAACCATAAGAGCCGCAGAAGTAATCTTCCGTACCGGTCCCGCAAATCGTGGGAAATTTTGTGTCACCATCCATAAAGAACTTAATTTCACCTTCACCCCACCAGCCGGGACTGTTCGAGCCCCACGTCATATATGTTCCAACGTAGTGGCCTTTTCCAAGTACGCCGTCAAGAATGGTATAATCCTGCTTGTCAGGAAGTGGATTTACCCGGCGAAACTGGGCGTGAAGATAAGCCGCGTCTTTCGGGACATCGGTCAGCGTATAGTCTATCTGGTAATACAGCACCATTGGCTTCTCGTCGATATTAGTCATAGTAATCTTACAGCGTTTGCGAAACGGCATTACCCAATAACAATTGAAACCGCTCTTGGGATTGACACAGACCGCCAGGGAGTTGACCCCAATGTACTGACCCATACCGCAGGCGAAAAAATCCCCCGCCGGACATTCCACAGAGGGTCTTTCTTCGCCATCCCAGTAAATTCGCAGAATGTTAAAGCGATTGTTTCCGGTCGGAGTCATCCATATATGCTGGATGGCGCCGCAGCCTTCGATGTCAGCCATTAGAAAGGTTTGGCCCGGTTTAATCCTCACCGAAGGAGAAACTTTCCAGCCCTGCCCTAATTCACGGGCTGCACTTGCTCCGGTACCCTCCGTTGCCATTCCTCCCTTACCTTTTTCGCCGGTGAAGTTCTCCGGACTAATCGAATGCGTCTGGGCATAGGACAAACGGGCCAGGTTCCCCAAACCCATTTCCAGGCCGCTGAATCCTGATTGCTGCTCTTCACAGCCGACCATCAAAAAAGCGACCAACCATAGCGCACAAACCAACCAAACGTTACACCTTTTCATCCGCCTTGCGAATTCCCTGATTAGTTTCGTTAGTCGTTCCATAATCTGTCCTTTCTAAGAATTTTGATACATTTCCAGAAGTTTCAGTTCGGCCTGTCTCGTCCACAAGCCATCGTTTAGACACTCGGCAACTTTTGGCATCTTTTCGTTCATCTTCTCAAGGGGCAGCAGCGGCAAATCTTTACAGGCCGGATAAACAACAATTTTACCTGCTATAGACCGGTTCTCGACTGCCCGAATGCCATCGGTCGCGCCGGCAAGCCCGCAAACAGCCGCGACGCTGAGGTTCGTATCGAGCCGGCCCGATTCGGCCTTTTCCAGCATTCGTTTCATATCATCTAAAGTTGAGCCGCTGGTGCCGATGAAATACAACTGCTTTTCTATGTAAGCATCCAGGTCAATCTTGGCGGTAACCGTGGCGGGGATGCCGGCGAAGATATTTATTAGTCCCCGCTCGGCGGCATTAGGCACCGAAGCAGCAACCAAAGCAGGTATCGGCGCCATCAAAGCGGTGTAGTCAAATGCTTCGGAAGTACCCTCTTTTGTGGGATTGTACGCCTTATATGTAACGCCGTTTTTCTGGGCTAAAGGCCCGGCAATTCTTGTTAGTGTGGCCAAGCGATTGTCATCCACATCAGATGCAAAAACGCTTACGCCTTCGACACCCTGACAAATGTTGCGAATTACGTGCATCATACCCATGGGGCCGCCTGCGCCGACAACATTAATCTTGTCGCCGGGACGAATCTCATCGGTATCGGGAATCACTTTCATAGACTCAGCCGGGTCCGAACCCGTGGTACCCACTATTCGAATACCACCATAGTGAACCCGCCCAACCGTCGTAACAACATCCCTGCCGAATCTGTCGCCGCAAAGAACGATATTGAGAAGACCATTCGCAGCAACTTTTGCAAACAATGCTTCAACAACCTTAGCATCAGAGCCGAAATAGATTATGTCATCATAGCCGAAATCAGTAAGTGCTGATATGCTCGCGGCCCTTTCTGCCGCCAACTCTAATCCAGCCGGTATTGGTGCCTCCGAGAGCCAGGTTATTTGCCTCGGCTTTCCATAGCTACTAAACAGATTCTGAAAAGTATTTTCAGTTACCTCGGTATCGGTAACGATGAGCATTTGCCCGTCTGTTTTCAAACTCGTGCGTTCGGCGGATACATAGGCATCTTCAACGCAGGCCCACGGCTCTACCAGAGCTACAGCCGAGCCGGAAAGCTCCTCGCCGACGGGCAAAAGCATCGAGTCGCCTTGCGGCGAGGTTATGACCCTTTCGTCCATCAGCACATACTCGGCGAGAGCACCTTCAAAATTGTATCCGAACGCCCCATTGGAACTGGCGGTGCGCAGCCAGCGATAATCTGTCTGCACAAGGAAGCGCTGGCCGGGCTTAAAATTTTCCACTTCGGGGCCAACCGCCTCAATCCTGACTACGGTTTCGTGCCCGGGCACCGTCGGTGCTTCGCCGGGGACATAGCTGGGTATCTCCTTGAGTACTTCAGGTTCAATGCCGGAAACTATTTTGCTTTTGCGAACATGGCTGGAAAATTGCTTTAGTAATTTAAGGTCGGAAAAACAAAGCCCAACCGCCTCGACCCGGCAAAGAATCTGATGCCTGCCCGGGGTGAAAACCTCCTTGGATTTATTCAGGACAAGCTCATCCGGCCCAACCAGCTGCACTGCGTATTGTGTTTTCGGTAAAACTGCCATACTTCGTCTCTTGTTCCTCGTGTTTCGAGTTTCGTAGGGTGGGCTTTAGCCCACCGAACAAAACTCGGTGGGGCAAGCCCCACCCTACCAGGCTTCGTCTCTCGTCCCTCGTCTCTCGTCCCTCGTGTTTCGTCCCTCGTGTTTCGTCCCTCGTGTTTCGAATCACAAGTTACGGGTCACTGTATTTAATATTTCCTTAGCGGTTACATCCTCACTTAGACCGCCGAGTTTATCTTCCTTTTCCGGCTCAAGTGAGCTTCCAAGCTCTTCAAAAAATTCATTTTTGTCCGCAGCGCTTTTAAAGTATTTCCTGGCCCAGTCGCTGGTATAGCCTAAGCCGCACTTTTGTTGAAGCACCGAATGGGCATAAACGATGTGGGCGCCTTTGAGAAATACCGGCACTAACGGCGAAAGCTCCGCTGTCTCGAAGCTGTCCACGAATTTTTGTCCCGGGCTGTTCATCTCCGTGCCCTCTACAACCGGCAGATGCAGCTTCTGGGCTAATTCCACAACCTGGTAGAGGTTCTCAATCTTTTCGCTTTTTGCGCCCGGTGTATAATTGCGGTCGGGAATGACGTTAATAGCCGCGGCGCCGGAGCTCATAGCCACGTCCAAAAGCTCTTCGATGTCTTTTTCACCTTCGCTGGTGCCGTCCAGCCAGGTCAAAGTTGGAATTGCCCCGGCTGCAAGTAAAAACCGGTTCGTATCAGCCATCAGAGGAAACGAGCCTTTGTCGGGCAGCACATACCCGACGCCGCCGCGTTTCATTGTCTTCGCCCGAATCGTATTCAACAATTCTCTGCCCTGGGGCAATGCCGACGATTCAATCTCAACTCCCAGCTTCTCAGACCAGAACTTTATAAGCTTATCATCATCGCCGAAGATTTCCCTTGCCTTACGTGCATAGGCCAGACACATATGTCTCTCGGTAGCGTTGCCGCCCGGGGTCAAAACAAGCACGTCTTTTTCGTAATCCAGCTCCACCGGCTTTAAGTGCTCATTCACCCGACCCATCAAATCCTGATTTCTCTGTTGTGCCGTTTGGCGAAGATTCAGCAGGAATTGTTTTTGCCGGCCTTCCAAAGCGGCTCTCGGAAATCCTACGCCCATATGATACGTGATACCCGGCTCACCGGGCGATGTCATTACTCTGGTGGCAAATTCCGGCACAAAGACCCGTGTCTCCAGGCCGGCACAGGCCTTTAGGCCGAGCATCTTTGCTGCCGCAAGGAACTCTTCCAGGGCATCCAACACATCAAAATCCACCACTTCTGCAACAGCTAATCCGGCCTTGCGAGCTAACCAGGCAAATTTGCTCGGCGAATAGCCATAAGTGTTGTAAGAGAAAAAGGTATGACAATGCAGATTAACATCTGTGCCTGCTTTGGGCAAAGTGATTTCACCTGCCCGGACTTTCTCGCAGAGTGCCGTCAGAGCTTGCTTTCTTTCGCCGGGGTCGAAACTATCCAGCTTACGTTCGAGTTCTTCAATCAAAATAAATCTTTCTACTGTTGGTAATTTCCTTATGCACTTACGAGTTATGCACTTTTTTGTATTGTTCATCCCAGAGTGAGGCATCCTGCGGCTGATATTCTTTTAGGTCAAATGAATTGCGGACAATCTCTCTGACCTGGGCCAGAGATTGTATCTGTCCTGTGGCCTTGGCCTGCATCAGAATATTGCCGCTGGCCGTCGCTTCAATCGGGCCGGTGATTACCTTCTTGTTAAGGGCATTGGCCGTGAACTGACAGAGCAGCTCATTTTGTATGCCGCCGCCGACAATATGCAGTATCTCAATCGTATTTCCTGTAGCATCTTCGATGGCTTCCATTATGGAACGATACTTTAAGGCAAGGCTTTCAAGTATCGTTCTTATCATTTGCCCCTTATCGTCGATTGGATTCTGGCCGGTCTCTGTCAGGTAATCGTTAATCCTCTTCGGCATATCGCCGGGCGCAAGAAATCCGCTGTAATCAACATCAATATGGCTGGCAAACGGTTCGGCTTGTTCCGCCAGAGCCGCCAGGTCCGCATAGGACAGGTCGGTCCCCTCACGCTGCCATTGCCTCCTGCATTCCTGCATCAGCCATAGTCCCATTATGTTTTTGAGAAGCCGAATCGTATTTTCAACTCCACCCTCATTTGTGAACTCGTATTCAAAGGTTTTATCATTGACAATTGCCCGCGGCACTTCAACGCCCATAAGAGACCAGGTCCCTGAAGAAAGATACGCCCAGTTAGCGCCCCCGGCAGCGGGCACGGCGACGACGGCTGAAGCAGTATCGTGCGAGCCGATAGCAATAACCGGAATAGGCCCACAGCGAAGCTCAATTCCAATCTTACCGGTCAGCTGGCTCACAACGGTCCCGGGCTCGACGACTTTCGGAAGGATGTTAATCGGCAGAGATAGTCTATCCAGGACCTCTTTGGACCATTGGCCTGTCCTCATATCCATAAATTGTGATGTGCTGGCAAGACTGTATTCTGCGAAAATCTTGCCGCACAGAAAGTACGAGAACAAATCAGCAATAAAAATCAGATTATTAGCTTTGGCTAAGGCAATCGAATAATTCAGGCGCATCGCGAGCAGCTGATAAACGCTGTTGAACTGCAAAAACTGCACGCCGGTATTTTCATAAATGTCGCGTTTGCTCATCATCTCAAACGCCCTTTCCTTCATCCCGTTGGTCTGGCTGTCGCGATAGTGATAAGGATTCTCAACGAGTTTGCCATCGACGTCGAGCAGGCCGAAATCGACGCCCCAGCTATCGACGCCGATGCCCCATACCTGCGCGCCTGCCGCTCTTGTCGCTTTGCTAATACCGGACTTAACTTCGTAAAACAGCCTGTCAAAATCCCAGCGCAGCGAGCCGTGCTCTTCGATGGGCCCATTAGTGAAACGATGGATTTCTTCGAGGACAAGTTTACGTGCCGAAACCGAGCCAAGCATTACTCTGCCGCTCTCGGCGCCAAGGTCAACGGCGATATATTTTTTTATTTCCGCCATCGTTAGCTCCTTATTACAAGTGTTTAATCTTGAAGAAATGACTTTATAACCCAGATTCTCTGCTATTGCAAACCGAAAATCGAGATGTGGAAAAAGGGGGTCGAGAATACACTCGCGGGAGAAAGGTTCATAGTCTTTTTGATTAATCAAAAAGACTATGAACCTTTCTCCCGCGAGTGTATTCTCGACCCCCTTTTTCCACATCTCGATTTTCGGTTTGCAATAGCAGAGAATCTGGGTTATAAAGTCATTTCTTCAAGATTAAACACTTGTAATAAGGAGCTAACGATGGCGGAAATAAAAAAATATATCGCCGTTGACCTTGGCGCCGAGAGCGGCAGAGTAATGCTTGGCTCGGTTTCGGCACGTAAACTTGTCCTCGAAGAAATCCATCGTTTCACTAATGGGCCCATCGAAGAGCACGGCTCGCTGCGCTGGGATTTTGACAGGCTGTTTTACGAAGTTAAGTCCGGTATTAGCAAAGCGACAAGAGCGGCAGGCGCGCAGGTATGGGGCATCGGCGTCGATAGCTGGGGCGTCGATTTCGGCCTGCTCGACGTCGATGGCAAACTCGTTGAGAATCCTTATCACTATCGCGACAGCCAGACCAACGGGATGAAGGAAAGGGCGTTTGAGATGATGAGCAAACGCGACATTTATGAAAATACCGGCGTGCAGTTTTTGCAGTTCAACAGCGTTTATCAGCTGCTCGCGATGCGCCTGAATTATTCGATTGCCTTAGCCAAAGCTAATAATCTGATTTTTATTGCTGATTTGTTCTCGTACTTTCTGTGCGGCAAGATTTTCGCAGAATACAGTCTTGCCAGCACATCACAATTTATGGATATGAGGACAGGCCAATGGTCCAAAGAGGTCCTGGATAGACTATCTCTGCCGATTAACATCCTTCCGAAAGTCGTCGAGCCCGGGACCGTTGTGAGCCAGCTGACCGGTAAGATTGGAATTGAGCTTCGCTGTGGGCCTATTCCGGTTATTGCTATCGGCTCGCACGATACTGCTTCAGCCGTCGTCGCCGTGCCCGCTGCCGGGGGCGCTAACTGGGCGTATCTTTCTTCAGGGACCTGGTCTCTTATGGGCGTTGAAGTGCCGCGGGCAATTGTCAATGATAAAACCTTTGAATACGAGTTCACAAATGAGGGTGGAGTTGAAAATACGATTCGGCTTCTCAAAAACATAATGGGACTATGGCTGATGCAGGAATGCAGGAGGCAATGGCAGCGTGAGGGGACCGACCTGTCCTATGCGGACCTGGCGGCTCTGGCGGAACAAGCCGAACCGTTTGCCAGCCATATTGATGTTGATTACAGCGGATTTCTTGCGCCCGGCGATATGCCGAAGAGGATTAACGATTACCTGACAGAGACCGGCCAGAATCCAATCGACGATAAGGGGCAAATGATAAGAACGATACTTGAAAGCCTTGCCTTAAAGTATCGTTCCATAATGGAAGCCATCGAAGATGCTACAGGAAATACGATTGAGATACTGCATATTGTCGGCGGCGGCATACAAAATGAGCTGCTCTGTCAGTTCACGGCCAATGCCCTTAACAAGAAGGTAATCACCGGCCCGATTGAAGCGACGGCCAGCGGCAATATTCTGATGCAGGCCAAGGCCACAGGACAGATACAATCTCTGGCCCAGGTCAGAGAGATTGTCCGCAATTCATTTGACCTAAAAGAATATCAGCCGCAGGATGCCTCACTCTGGGATGAACAATACAAAAAAGTGCATAACTCGTAAGTGCATAAGGAAATTACCAACAGTAGAAAGATTTATTTTGATTGAAGAACTCGAACGTAAGCTGGATAGTTTCGACCCCGGCGAAAGAAAGCAAGCTCTGACGGCACTCTGCGAGAAAGTCCGGGCAGGTGAAATCACTTTGCCCAAAGCAGGCACAGATGTTAATCTGCATTGTCATACCTTTTTCTCTTACAACACTTATGGCTATTCGCCGAGCAAATTTGCCTGGTTAGCTCGCAAGGCCGGATTAGCTGTTGCAGAAGTGGTGGATTTTGATGTGTTGGATGCCCTGGAAGAGTTCCTTGCGGCAGCAAAGATGCTCGGCCTAAAGGCCTGTGCCGGCCTGGAGACACGGGTCTTTGTGCCGGAATTTGCCACCAGAGTAATGACATCGCCCGGTGAGCCGGGTATCACGTATCATATGGGCGTAGGATTTCCGAGAGCCGCTTTGGAAGGCCGGCAAAAACAATTCCTGCTGAATCTTCGCCAAACGGCACAACAGAGAAATCAGGATTTGATGGGTCGGGTGAATGAGCACTTAAAGCCGGTGGAGCTGGATTACGAAAAAGACGTGCTTGTTTTGACCCCGGGCGGCAACGCTACCGAGAGACATATGTGTCTGGCCTATGCACGTAAGGCAAGGGAAATCTTCGGCGATGATGATAAGCTTATAAAGTTCTGGTCTGAGAAGCTGGGAGTTGAGATTGAATCGTCGGCATTGCCCCAGGGCAGAGAATTGTTGAATACGATTCGGGCGAAGACAATGAAACGCGGCGGCGTCGGGTATGTGCTGCCCGACAAAGGCTCGTTTCCTCTGATGGCTGATACGAACCGGTTTTTACTTGCAGCCGGGGCAATTCCAACTTTGACCTGGCTGGACGGCACCAGCGAAGGTGAAAAAGACATCGAAGAGCTTTTGGACGTGGCTATGAGCTCCGGCGCCGCGGCTATTAACGTCATTCCCGACCGCAATTATACACCGGGCGCAAAAAGCGAAAAGATTGAGAACCTCTACCAGGTTGTGGAATTAGCCCAGAAGCTGCATCTGCCGGTTGTAGAGGGCACGGAGATGAACAGCCCGGGACAAAAATTCGTGGACAGCTTCGAGACAGCGGAGCTTTCGCCGTTAGTGCCGGTATTTCTCAAAGGCGCCCACATCGTTTATGCCCATTCGGTGCTTCAACAAAAGTGCGGCTTAGGCTATACCAGCGACTGGGCCAGGAAATACTTTAAAAGCGCTGCGGACAAAAATGAATTTTTTGAAGAGCTTGGAAGCTCACTTGAGCCGGAAAAGGAAGATAAACTCGGCGGTCTAAGTGAGGATGTAACCGCTAAGGAAATATTAAATACAGTGACCCGTAACTTGTGATTCGAAACACGAGGGACGAAACACGAGGGACGAAACACGAGGGACGAGAGACGAGGGACGAGAGACGAAGCCTGGTAGGGTGGGGCTTGCCCCACCGAGTTTTGTTCGGTGGGCTAAAGCCCACCCTACGAAACTCGAAACACGAGGAACAAGAGACGAAGTATGGCAGTTTTACCGAAAACACAATACGCAGTGCAGCTGGTTGGGCCGGATGAGCTTGTCCTGAATAAATCCAAGGAGGTTTTCACCCCGGGCAGGCATCAGATTCTTTGCCGGGTCGAGGCGGTTGGGCTTTGTTTTTCCGACCTTAAATTACTAAAGCAATTTTCCAGCCATGTTCGCAAAAGCAAAATAGTTTCCGGCATTGAACCTGAAGTACTCAAGGAGATACCCAGCTATGTCCCCGGCGAAGCACCGACGGTGCCCGGGCACGAAACCGTAGTCAGGATTGAGGCGGTTGGCCCCGAAGTGGAAAATTTTAAGCCCGGCCAGCGCTTCCTTGTGCAGACAGATTATCGCTGGCTGCGCACCGCCAGTTCCAATGGGGCGTTCGGATACAATTTTGAAGGTGCTCTCGCCGAGTATGTGCTGATGGACGAAAGGGTCATAACCTCGCCGCAAGGCGACTCGATGCTTTTGCCCGTCGGCGAGGAGCTTTCCGGCTCGGCTGTAGCTCTGGTAGAGCCGTGGGCCTGCGTTGAAGATGCCTATGTATCCGCCGAACGCACGAGTTTGAAAACAGACGGGCAAATGCTCATCGTTACCGATACCGAGGTAACTGAAAATACTTTTCAGAATCTGTTTAGTAGCTATGGAAAGCCGAGGCAAATAACCTGGCTCTCGGAGGCACCAATACCGGCTGGATTAGAGTTGGCGGCAGAAAGGGCCGCGAGCATATCAGCACTTACTGATTTCGGCTATGATGACATAATCTATTTCGGCTCTGATGCTAAGGTTGTTGAAGCATTGTTTGCAAAAGTTGCTGCGAATGGTCTTCTCAATATCGTTCTTTGCGGCGACAGATTCGGCAGGGATGTTGTTACGACGGTTGGGCGGGTTCACTATGGTGGTATTCGAATAGTGGGTACCACGGGTTCGGACCCGGCTGAGTCTATGAAAGTGATTCCCGATACCGATGAGATTCGTCCCGGCGACAAGATTAATGTTGTCGGCGCAGGCGGCCCCATGGGTATGATGCACGTAATTCGCAACATTTGTCAGGGTGTCGAAGGCGTAAGCGTTTTTGCATCTGATGTGGATGACAATCGCTTGGCCACACTAACAAGAATTGCCGGGCCTTTAGCCCAGAAAAACGGCGTTACATATAAGGCGTACAATCCCACAAAAGAGGGTACTTCCGAAGCATTTGACTACACCGCTTTGATGGCGCCGATACCTGCTTTGGTTGCTGCTTCGGTGCCTAATGCCGCCGAGCGGGGACTAATAAATATCTTCGCCGGCATCCCCGCCACGGTTACCGCCAAGATTGACCTGGATGCTTACATAGAAAAGCAGTTGTATTTCATCGGCACCAGCGGCTCAACTTTAGATGATATGAAACGAATGCTGGAAAAGGCCGAATCGGGCCGGCTCGATACGAACCTCAGCGTCGCGGCTGTTTGCGGGCTTGCCGGCGCGACCGATGGCATTCGGGCAGTCGAGAACCGGTCTATAGCAGGTAAAATTGTTGTTTATCCGGCCTGTAAAGATTTGCCGCTGCTGCCCCTTGAGAAGATGAACGAAAAGATGCCAAAAGTTGCCGAGTGTCTAAACGATGGCTTGTGGACGAGACAGGCCGAACTGAAACTTCTGGAAATGTATCAAAATTCTTAGAAAGGACAGATTATGGAACGACTAACGAAACTAATCAGGGAATTCGCAAGGCGGATGAAAAGGTGTAACGTTTGGTTGGTTTGTGCGCTATGGTTGGTCGCTTTTTTGATGGTCGGCTGTGAAGAGCAGCAATCAGGATTCAGCGGCCTGGAAATGGGTTTGGGGAACCTGGCCCGTTTGTCCTATGCCCAGACGCATTCGATTAGTCCGGAGAACTTCACCGGCGAAAAAGGTAAGGGAGGAATGGCAACGGAGGGTACCGGAGCAAGTGCAGCCCGTGAATTAGGGCAGGGCTGGAAAGTTTCTCCTTCGGTGAGGATTAAACCGGGCCAAACCTTTCTAATGGCTGACATCGAAGGCTGCGGCGCCATCCAGCATATATGGATGACTCCGACCGGAAACAATCGCTTTAACATTCTGCGAATTTACTGGGATGGCGAAGAAAGACCCTCTGTGGAATGTCCGGCGGGGGATTTTTTCGCCTGCGGTATGGGTCAGTACATTGGGGTCAACTCCCTGGCGGTCTGTGTCAATCCCAAGAGCGGTTTCAATTGTTATTGGGTAATGCCGTTTCGCAAACGCTGTAAGATTACTATGACTAATATCGACGAGAAGCCAATGGTGCTGTATTACCAGATAGACTATACGCTGACCGATGTCCCGAAAGACGCGGCTTATCTTCACGCCCAGTTTCGCCGGGTAAATCCACTTCCTGACAAGCAGGATTATACCATTCTTGACGGCGTACTTGGAAAAGGCCACTACGTTGGAACATATATGACGTGGGGCTCGAACAGTCCCGGCTGGTGGGGTGAAGGTGAAATTAAGTTCTTTATGGATGGTGACACAAAATTTCCCACGATTTGCGGGACCGGTACGGAAGATTACTTCTGCGGCTCTTATGGTTTTAGCAAATTCCAGGGCAGAGGGTATCAGGAATTCAGCAGTCCTTACGCAGGGATGCCGCAGGTGATAGAGTCCGAAACACAGCCGCGTTTTGGACTGTACCGCTGGCATATTCTGGACCCTGTCAGGTTTGAAAATGACCTGAAAGTAACGATGCAGGCGCTGGGCTGGCAAAGCGAGGGAAGGTATCTGCCTCTAAAAGACGACCTTTCTTCGGTTGCGTTCTGGTATCAGGCCGAGCCTCATGCGCCGTTTCCGAATTTGCCGGACAAAGATTCTCTGAAAATCGAGTAGTGATTGCACATTTTAAATTTTAAAAAGGTCGAAGCAAAATGGCTGATATAAGAAACATTGAAAAAGCATACGAGCAGGCAAGGCAGCGCTACGCCGAGATTGGCGTTGATACCGAGGCGGCGATGGAACGGCTGAGCAGCACGGCAATATCGCTGCACTGCTGGCAGGGGGATGATGTTGGCGGATTTGAAAAGACTGGAGAAGGCCTCAGCGGCGGCGGCATAATGGCCACAGGCGCTTATCCCGGCAGGGCACGAACCGCCGATGAGCTGCGGATGGATTTGGAAAAGACGTTAAGCCTGATTCCGGGTAAGCATCGGCTGAACCTGCATGCAATGTACGCAGAGACCAAAGGCAAAATCGAGCGCAACGAGCTGTCCGCGGAGCATTTTACAGCGTGGATTGACTGGGCCAAGGCAAACGGCCTGGGAATGGATTTTAACGGGACCTTCTTTTCGCATCCGAAGGCCGAGAGCGGTTTCACGCTGTCCAGCGCGGACGAAGGGATACGGCGCTTCTGGGTAGAGCACGGCATCGTGTGCCGAAAAATAGGCTCTGCGATGGGAAAGCAATTAGGCACACCCTGTGTAACGAACTTATGGATTCCGGACGGCTACAAGGATATTCCGGTTGACCGCAAAGGACCTCGCCAGCGCCTTAGAAAATCGCTCGATGAGATATTCGCCGAACCGATGGACCGAAGCTGCCTTTTGGATGCGGTGGAAAGCAAACGCGTCGGCATCGGCTCGGAAAGTTATGTGGTCGGCTCCCATGAATTCTATTTGGGCTATGCTATCGAAAATAAAACACTGCTGTGTCTGGACACGGGACATTTTCATCCGACAGAAGTTGTTTCCGACAAGATATCATCCGTGCTGACATTTCTCGATGAGATATTGCTTCACGTCAGCAGGGGCGTACGCTGGGACAGCGACCACGTGGTTATTCTCTCGGACGAGCTGCGTGCCATAACCGAACAGATTGTTCGGGGCGATTATCTTCAAAGGGTGCACATCGGCCTTGACTTTTTCGACGCCAGCATTAACCGGATAGCGGCCTGGGTAATAGGGACGCGCTGTATGATAAAGGCGCTTTTAATCGCCCTGTTAGAGCCGACAGACAAGCTGCGCCAAATGGAAATCAACGGCGATTACACCTCACGTCTGGCGATGCTGGAAGAGTTAAAAACCCTGCCGTTCGGCGCGATTTGGGATCATTATTGTATGAAATCAGATGTACCGGTCGCTGAAGCTTGGCTGGATGAGGTCAAAGCTTATGAAAGGGATGTTCTCGGCAATCGCCGGTAAAGCGCATACGGTTCACGGTTAATAGTAAGGAAGACGACATGGATACAGAAAAGCAGTCGCAGCAAACGCAAGCAGGAAGTGAATTTGAGCGCGAGCCGGTACCTAAGAATGCACTGCTCGGCTTCAAGAGCTTCATCGGAATGTACGCCGGCGAGCATTGCGCCGGGACCGAATTAATGATTGGGCCGCTGTTTGTGGCCTCAGGGGTCAGCGCCTTTGACCTGGTCATGGGGCTTGTCGTCGGCAATGCCCTGGCGGTCCTTAGCTGGATATTCCTTTGTGCGCCTATTGCCACGCGCAGGCGTCTGACCCTCTACTATCAACTTGAGAAGATCTGCGGCCGAAAGCTTGTAACTATCTACAACCTTGCCAATGGCGTGATGTTCTGCTTCCTTGCCGGCGCGATGGTGACCGTCTCAGCGACGGCGGTCGGTGTCTGGTTCAAATTCAAGATGCCGGGCCTCAACGACCTGTATCCCAACAGTATCGGCTGGGTCGTGGCTGTCGCCGTTGTCGGTGGACTCATTGCCATTGTTGCCGCCTGTGGCTATCAAACCGTGGCCAAGTTTGCCAACGTGGCCGCTCCATGGATGGTCCTCGTGTTTCTGGTCTTTGGATTCGTGGGTATTAGGCAGTTCATCGAGGCAACGGGCACCGAAATCAGCTCACTGGCCGATGCCTGGGGCTTGGCCAAGACACAAATATGGAAAGGCGGTGCCCCCCTGCCCGGACAGGTCAAGTTCACGTTCTGGCACGTAACATTCTTTGCATGGTTCTGCAATATGGCGATGCACATCGGCATGAGCGATCTGTCTGTATTCCGGTTCGCTCGCAAGAGCTGGTATGCCATAGCAAGCAGTGCAGGAATGTACGTGGGACACTTTATGGCCTGGATCAGCGCCTCAATCCTGTATGCCTATCAACTGCATCAGGATCCAAGCAATACCGATGTATTGCCCGGCCCGCTGGCCTACCGAGCGGCGGGAATGGTGGGGCTTTTATGTGTGATCATTGCCGGGTGGACAACCGCCAATCCGACCATCTACCGGGCAGGCTTGGCATTTCAGGCCCTGGCACCCAAATCGTCCCGTTTCAAGGTAACGCTGATCACCGGCGCCATTGCGACAGTCGCCGGTATGTTCCCGGCTATCGCAATGAAGCTGCTGGGCTTTGTGGCCCTTTACGGTCTGATCCTAATGCCAATGGGCGCTGTGATCTTTGTGGACTTCTGGCTGATTCGAAAGTTTGGCCTACAGAGTTCCTATGCCGAGCTGAGCAGAAGGACCTTCAACTGGGCCGCCGGCTTGGCCTGGTTCGTAACCCTGGCAACCGCTTGGGTGTTGGTGAAGTTCGCAGGCGTGCAGATTTTCTTTGTTTCACTACCCTGCTGGTTTGTCGCAGCCGTGTTGTATATCGTCCTAAGCAAGTTTTATCAGAAGAAAGTCCGCCCGGCCGTGGCGGAATAACAGGAGAAATTAAAATGCGTTCTATATTACAAATTATCTCACTGCTGGCGTTGATTGCCTTGACATTGCCGTCTGTCCTGTTCCTTGCAGGCCGCTTGGAGTTGGATACGGTCAAATGGATAATGCTTCTTGCCACAGTAGTGTGGTTTGTTGCCGCCACTCCATGGATGTGGAAAGACAACAGCGCCGGCCAGCAGGACGCTGGTTAGCCCCAGTCAGAAACAAGCGGGGGTAACCAGCCCAAAAAGAAACAAATCAAAATGAAAGAAAGGAAAGAATTATGCCTGAAATCGACTCCGCAAAAGGAGCAAAAAAGTTCTACGAAGATGTTCCCATGAAGGCTGAGGGCTTTTTCCTCAAGGGAGCAAGCTCTCTTGATTGGGGAATGAAGAATCGGCTCTCAAGGATATTTAATCCCGATACGGGCCGAACCGTAATGTTTGCAATTGACCACGGCTACTTTCAGGGACCTACGACGGGACTTGAGCGAATTGACCTTACCATCGTACCACTAATGTACTACGCCGACGCTATAATGCTGACGCGTGGAATCCTGCGAACCACGGTACCGCCTTCGCTGACCAAACCAATCGTGATGCGATGCAGCGGTGGCCCGAGCATACTCAAGGAGCTCTCGAACGAGGAGTTGGCCGTTGATATCGAGGACGCGATTCGCATGAACGTCGCGGCGATTACGCTGCAGGTATTTATCGGCGGCGAGTTCGAGACCCGCTCGGTGCATAATATGACAAGGCTGGTGGATATGGGACTGCGTTACGGTATCCCGACTATGGCGGTTACGGCGGTGGGCAAGGATATGGTACGGGATGCAAGATATTTCCGATTGGCCTGTCGCATCTGTGCCGAGCTTGGGGCCCAGATTATCAAGACCTATTACGTTCCGGAAGGCTTTAAGACGATAACGGCTTCCTGTCCGGTTCCGATTGTGATGGCCGGTGGAAAGAAAATCCCCGTACTCGACGCTTTGACAATGGCATACAAGGCGGTGCAGGAAGGTGCATCGGGCGTGGACATGGGACGCAACATCTTCCAGTCTGATGCGCCCAAGGCGATGATGCAGGCGATTCGCAAGGTTGTTCATGAGGATATGAAGCCGGCTGAGGCTCTCGATCTGTACGAAACCCTCAAGAACGAAAAAGATTAACCACAGATTTCACGGATTAACACGGATTAAATATAAACATGAATCTTGTTTATTCTTCAGGGTTTTTTATTGTACATAACAGTACAGAAAAATTGTTGCAATAACAGATAAGGACAATTATCATCAAGCTATGGTAAGTTTCAATGAAATTGAAAATGTTGCCAGAAAAATTGGAATGCAAATCAATGCCAAGGCAGTGATTCTTTTCGGCTCATACGCTCGAAAACGACCCGGAAAGCATAGCGATGTTGACCTTTTGGTGATTGCCGAAAGTGATTTGCCAAGACACAAAAGAAGCCGCCAGCTGCACCTTATGTTCAAGCCGTATCCTTTTCCGATGGACATTCTGGTTTATACTCCCAAGGAAGTTGAAAAAGAGAGTGAATTCGAGCTTTCATTCATCTCCACCGTACTACGGGAGGGGAAAAAGCTGTATGGATAAAAAGCTTGAATATGCTAAGGTTTGCACAGCTTTTTGAATGAAGAATACGCAGTTGAGCAGAAGGCTAATAAACTTTCCTTGAGCGCACAACTTGACAAAATGATGAGATTGTAGGGTGGACTTCAGCCCACCAATATCGAATATCTAACCAGCGGCTGAACTCGGACGCCGCATACACGGCGCTGGTGAGCCGCAACGTTATAATCCGAAAGTAGGAGTATGGAGTTAATTGAGATTTTGGATTCTTTGGCGTTGCTCAGAGCCTGCCCTGAACCCATTCGGCTCCGCTCAGGGTAAACTCCGTTGAAGGGACAAGTTTTAGGGGCCTAAGATGAGTAATAATGCCTCAAACAAAGGCTCTTCGAGCCGATTAGCTCGAATAGCGCCGATTGTTCGCGGACTTCTGGCCGAGCCGACAGGTAACCAGGATATACCCTATGAACCCGTTATCTTAAAATCATTGACAAGTAAAGAAGCTGTTGATTTTGCCGGTTCTGCAAAAAATGCTGAGCAGGTAGGGTGGGGCTTGCCCCACCGCAAAAAAATTGGTGGGCTAAAGCCCACCCTACAATCTTTGCTCGAAAGTCAGAAACCACCACTTTTTTTATATGCTCCGGTTAAAAGTGCTGATCCGGAAAAGCTTCGCAAACAGTTAAGCGACTCCATTTCAAATTATTCCGCCAAGCACAATTGCAAACCGGAGATGATATGTGTTCGTGACCTTGGAATACTTTATCTCGATGCTGGATGCTCGATTCCGGATACTCGTAAAGGAAGAAAATCGAGCCTCGAGCCTCGAGAATCGAGAATCGAGCCTGATATGCCTCTTCGCAATAAGGTTGCGCTGGTAACCGGTGCAGCCGGAGCTATTGGTTACGGCATTTGTTGTGGGCTGCTGGAAAAGGGCTGCCACCTGGTTGCTACCGACCTTCCGGGTGAGAAACTTGATAGTTTCGCAGCCGACCTGAAACAATCAGCAGGCGACCGCGTGATAGGAGTTCCAATCGATGTTACTAATGAAAAGTCTGTCGTCCGGGGTTTTGAAAATGTCATTCTGACCTGGGGCGGAATCGATATTGTGGTTGTTAATGCCGGCATCCCGCTGGTTTCATATTTGAAGGATATAGACCTCGATGACTTTCGCAAGCTCGAAAAAGTAAACGTGGAAGGTACCTTCCTGACGCTTCGTGAAATCGCCCGCCACTTTATCCTGCAGGGCACCGGAGGTGATATTATTATTGTATCCACCAAGAATGTTCCCAGCCCCGGCGCCGGCTTTGGCGCTTATAGTGCCACCAAAGCAGCGGCTCACCAGCTGGGGCGCATTGCCAGTCTTGAGCTGGCGCAATATGACGTTCGTGTAAACATGGTGGCACCGGACGGTGTGTTCTCTGAAGGCAAGTACAAATCCGGCTTGTGGGAAGAAATAGGTCCCAGCCGAATGAAGGCGCGGGGGCTCGATAAAGACCAGTTGCAGGAGTATTACCGAGACAGGAATCTCCTGAAAGTTAGTGTTACGGGCCGGCATGTTTCCAATGCGGTGCTGTTTTTTGCCACCCGTCAGACACCTACCACCGGCGCTACAATTCCAGTGGACGGGGGTTTGCCGGATGCCACACCAAGATAGGCCTGTTGCCGGGGGCGTAAAGGGGGAAGGGGCGGAATACATGATAAAGATATTGTCAGAGATACGAAAGGAACGATTCAAATGGACAAAGCGCTTGCAGAGCTGATAAAAATATCGAGAGGGACAGGAGGTGACCCGACGCTCGTTCAAGGTGGGGGCGGTAATACATCTGTAAAAACGGCAGACGGCAAATATATGTATATCAAGGCCAGCGGCACGGCCCTGAAGAATATGACTGAAAAACAAGGCTGGCGAAGGCTGCGGGTCGATTCGGCCCTGTCAATTGTAAGAGATAAGTCGATAGCACAGCTCGATACCCAAAAAAGAGAAATTGAGGTGGTAAATCGGCTGCTTCTTGCATGTGATGATAAGATTAAGACCGATGCCCGTCCATCCGTGGAGGCCCATTTGCACGCTTGTCTGGATAAGTGCGTGATTCATCTGCATCCAAGTGCAGCGGGGGCTTATGTGAATGCCAAGCATGGAAAGGCAAAACTCGAGAAGTTATTCAAGGATGAAAGTCTTCCGCCGCTTTGGGTCCCTTATACCGACCCCGGCTATATGCTTGCTAAAAGGATCGCCCGGTTAGTTGATAATTATCAGGGCCAATTCGGCAAAATGCCTGCGATTCTTTTCCTGGAAAAACACGGGCTTTTCATTACAGCAAAAAGTGCCGCCGGCGCTTTACGCCTCGTTCACAAGGTAATGAACCGCTGCAACAGCAAGCTCAAACAGACGAAGCCCGGAAGTGCAAAATCCATCAAGCAGGAAATAATAAGCGAAGTAAAGCTATGCATCGTACAGGCATATTTTCAGGCGACCGGTAAGCACACGACGATATGGTATTATTACAACGATGCTATTGCGGATTTTTTGCGTCAAAAAGATGCGAAGAAAATGCTGAACGGCTCTTTAACGCCGGACGAGCTGGTTTACGCCAATGGCCCCGCGATGTGGGTCGAGCTGCAAAAAGGATGGAAGTCGCGTACGGGGGCAGCGCTGAAGAGCATATCGCAGAGTATTACCAGGCGGCTGAAACGGCAGATTGAGAGAGGCGGAAAACCTTCTGCGGCGTTTCTGGTAAAGGGAGTCGGCCTTTTTGTCGCCGGTACCGAAAAGATCGCTCCGACAGTGCGGGATATTGTGCTGTACTCGATTTTCATTCGCACCAACGCCCATCGGATGGGCGGGATTCGCACTTTGAATAAGCGACAGGAGGATTTCATCAACAACTGGGAATCCGAGGCCTTTCGCAAGAAATTAGCATCCGGCCAGTCCTGATTCAAAACTTACTACTAAAGACTGAGAGCTATTTGCCTTTTGTATCATAAGCCATTAGAGCGTCGCCGTGGCGGATGTAGAGTCGGCCGTCGGATATGGCGGGATGGGCCCAGTGCTTGCCGGTGCCCTCAGTAACGCCGAAAGAGCTGACTATTTCGAAGGCCTTCGGAGAAGGCTTAACCAAAGCCACATCGCCGGTATTTTCATCATAGCAGTACAGCATACCATCGGCGTAAATAATCGAGCCTTTGTTTCCGTTCCACTTGTTATCGTACATAACTTTCCCACTGTCCCAATCAAGGCAGACCCAATCGCCTTTTGGAATACCGTCGAAGGTCGAGCCGTACAAATACCCGTCAACAAGTACGACCCCGCCGTGGCCACTGTCGAGAGTTTGGTCATTCCATTTCTTGGCGACCGAGGTCCCGTCGGCCGAAAGCTCCAACATTACCCCGCCCCTCGTGAACTCGCGCTCGACAGCGCTGGTAACATACAGATATCCATCTTTATAGACCGGCGTAACGCCGCCGGTATCAGAAGGTGTCTCGTAAGGTTCCCGCCAGATGAGTTTGCCCGTATCGGCAGCGACGCAGACAATCGACTTTTGAATCAGGTTTACGAGCAGCCGGTTCGCCCCGCGTTCAATCAGGATCGCTGAGCAGTATACCGATAGCTCATCAAGCCCGGTGGTGGCCCAGATAGTCCGGCCTGTCATTTTATCCAGCGCAACAATGGTGCCCTTTTTGCCGCCAGGCGTACAATAGACTTTCCGCCCGTCGATTAACGGCGAGCCGCTCATGCCCCAGCGAATGTTCTTACCGTCGAACTTCGTCAGAGTATCGACTTGCCAAAGCTTTTCGCCCGTCCTGGCGTTAAAGCAGACCATTATTCCCGTGCCGCTAAAGACATAGACGCGTTCGCCATCAGCCGTTGGCGTAGTCCGGGTCCCCTTGTACGAGCCTGTCCATTCCGGCCCATAAGATTCTTTCCATTTCAGATTGCCGGAAATATCGTATGCAAAAAGAAATCCTTCGCCGTCAATCATACCGGTCGTATATACAAATCCCCCGGCTACGGCCACGGATGAAAAGCCTATGCCCAAACCCCCGACTGACCACAACAGTTTGGGACCCGCTTGAGGCCATTTTTTTAGCAATCCGGTCTCCGCCGATTTCCCATCCCGGGTAGGCCCGCGAAACTGGGGCCAGTCATCGCCGTAGCATATCCCGCCGGCTAATAGTATGCTCAAAAACAACATGATGATACTTTTGAGATTGCTCATACGAAAAACTCCCTAAACTCATTGACCTGATATTCTCATATAACCAGCTCCCGCTGTTTGGCTTTGTAAGACCGAAGCCGCGGGGGCACATTTAATCTGTATATTACTAAAATCCGTCTGCCGTTTCCAGCATGTTCTGTTAATTCTGAATCTCACCCGGCGAAAACCGAACAGAAAGGCTGTTGGTATCGTTTTGGAGCCCCAATTGCAAAAAAACGGCAAAATGGGAACCCTCCGGTTGCTTTTTGCCGGCGTAATGTGCTATACTATTGGTTTTCAATGCTGTTAGCAGGGTAGGTTCGGTGTTTTTACCACTGAAAAGTAGTTTTTGAGGAGACTTGCAGTATGGATTTTTGCATTGAGGATACTCGAAAGGAACCGAAACCAAAGGTCAAAGACCTTATCAAGGATGGGATTATCAATCTTGAGAATGCTGCCGACTGGCTCAGGACCATTTATGAGATTCGCTTTTTTGAGGAGAAGGTTTTCGAGCTTTTGGGCCAGAATATTATCAAAGGCGCCTCGCACCTTTACGCCGGCGAAGAGGCGATCGCCGTCGGGGCCACCGCTGCTATTGAACGCGGGGACGTAATTGGCTCAACCCACCGAGGCCACGGCCACTGCGGAGCCATCGGCAACAAATATGCCAACAGTGAGCAAGACCGCCAGACTCACTGGAACCGGATGATGGCCGAGCTGATGGGCAAAGAGACCGGCTACTGCAAGGGCAGAGGCGGCTCGATGCACATCGCTGATGTCGATAAATGCAATAACCTCGGCTCAACCGGCATCGTCGGCGGCAACCAGGCACCGGCGGTCGGAGCGGCCCTCGCGGAGAAGTACAAAAAAACCGGCAAAGTTGTGCTGTCGTTCTTCGGAGACGGCTCCACCAACTGCGGCAGTTTTCACGAATCAATGAATATGGCATCAACGCTGGCCGTGCCGCTCGTGGCGATAATCGAAAATAACCTTTACGGAATGAGCGTGCCGTTCTCCGGAAGTGAAATCGAAGGTGCCACCAGGGCCAGCAATATCGAGGATATTGCCCAAAGGGCTGCCGCTTATAATGTCCCCGCTATGATTGTGGACGGCCAGGATGCGCTGGCGGTCTTTATTGCGGTGCGCAAGGCCGTGGAAAGAGCCCGCAAAGATAACCAGATGACAATCATCGAGGCCAAGACCTATCGCTGGTACGGACACAGCCGAAGCGACCCTCGAGCATATCGAACCAAGGCCGAGGAAAAGGCCTGGCACCAGCGCGACCCCATTACCGTCCTGAGAGAAAAGCTGCTCACTGAGAAACTATGCACAGAAGAACAATTGGATCAAATAAAAGATAAGGCCTTTGCTACAATTGAAACAGCCACAAAGTTTGGTATGGACAGTCCCTGGCCCAATGTTGCGGATTTGGCAAAGGATGTGTATGTCGAGGAGACATATCCGGCCGAGCTTATCGAATCCGACAGGGCACTTAGCGCAAGGGTTACCGAAGCGACCGCCGCCTTCCAGGCCGCCCTTGCTTCATCCACCGCAAAAACAAAAAAGGAGGCCACTGAGCAGGCCAGAGCCGAAATCAAATCCAAATTCGATATGGACATTATGACCATCGGCCAGGCGGTCTCCGCCG
>JBDRTM010000303.1:0-3026 GCA_043824065.1 Planctomycetota bacterium
TCGCAGTGACAGTAGGACAGCATTTTATTTCGGATGCCCGCCGCTTTGAGGCCGAGGTGCTCCTAATGAACTAAGCAATCTCATTGGGCACGATGTTATCTGTGAGTGTTGTAATAGAATGCTGTTATCGTAATTCAGCCAATATCTTAGTTTATTTTACATTGAGCAAGAACGATGAGTAAAAGCTCTTGATTCTTTGGTCTGCATCCGTTACGATTATCAGGAAGTCTGTCATCCGACAGTCTGTCATCTGACAGTTTAAATGGGTCGCTTGGGATGGCTACTTTTAGGAACAGTGATAAAGATAATTCTGGAACACAGCCCGGTTGGGTCAGGTCTAAATTTGGAGATAAGCTGCCATGTCAACACAATTCTCTTCGGAAAAGATAGGTTTTGAATTGAGTACATTAACTTCGTTTGCTCCTGCCAAAGTTAGGGATAAGACACCTTTTCGCATAGCCATACTGGCCGATTTCAGCGGTAGGGACAATCGCGGCCTAAGTGAAGTAAGCCTTTCTTTAGCTTCCAGCCGGCTAATTCCGGTGGATGTGGATAACTTCGAGGAACTACCGACGAGGCTTGGTACCGAGATTCATATTCCCATAGGTGGCGAGGATGGACCTCGTATCGCGGTCCGATTTTGTGAGCTGGACGATTTTCACCCGGACCGGATATTTGATAGGCTGGAGATATTCCAAAAGCTTAGGGCCGCCCGGAAGCGTCTGCAGGACCCCACCACCTTCGCCGAGGCGGCTTCGGAAGTGCGGTCCTGGGTAGCTCGTGAACCGGATAGCGGCGAGTCCAAGGCGGCAGAAGCCCAAAGCAGTCAAGTTGAGTCTGAAGAATCTGATTCAGATGCGATTGAGCGCCTGCTTGGAAAGCGGCCCAAGGGATCTGCGAAGCAATTCGTGGACTTGGAGACACTCATTCGTGAGGCCGTCAAGCCTTATATTGTTCCTGCACCTCATCCGCAGCAGGCTGAGCTTGTCGCTCAGGTTGATCAAGCTATCAGCGGTCAGATGCGTGCGCTCCTACATCATCCGGACTTCAAAGGGCTCGAAGCGGCGTGGCGTACCCTCCACTTTTTAGTGAATCAAGTGGAAACAGATGAAAACCTCAAACTTTATGTGGGGGACATAAGCAAGGCAGAGTTAGCGGCCGATTTGGCCTCGGCGGACCGGCTTCAGTCAACTGGCACATATCGGTTTCTCGTCGAGCAGAGCGTTGGCATGCAAGGTGCTGAGCCCTGGGCGATCCTGGTCGGCTGCTATGAGTTTGACAAGACCAAAGAAGACGTGAATCTGCTCCGGGGGCTTGCCAAAGTGGCCCAGGCGGCAGGGGCGCCCTTCTTGTCCGCCGCCAGCTCACATTTTGCGGGTTGTGAATCAATCGCTCTTACCCCGGATCCGGATAACTGGCGATGGCAAACTGATCCAATGGCCGCACAACTTTGGCAGGAGCTTCGTAACTCGCCTGAGGCAGCTTCTATCGGTTTACTCATTCCTCGATTGCTGCTGCGCTTACCTTATGGGAAGGATACCGAACCCATCGACCGGTTCGACTTTGAGGAGCTGTCATCCGGTATCAACCACGAACAATACCTATGGGGCAATCCCGCTATTGTATGTGCGTGCCTGCTGGCTGCGGCGTTTCGCACATCCGGCTGGTCCCTTACGGGCGAGCTTCAGCAGGAGCTGGCGGGTCTGCCCATGCACGTGTACAAGTCCAATGGCGAAACGCACGTTACTCCTTGCGCGGAGGCATTCCTGACTGAGCGGGCGATGGAGATTCTCATTGGTAAGGGCCTCGTCCCGCTGCTCTCCATCAAAGGTCGAGACGCCGTTCGGATCGCACGGTTTCAATCCATAGCTGAACCGAGCGTCCCACTGGCCGGGCGATGGCAGTAGCTTGTGACAACCTCCAGGATCTTCTGAACAAAGCAGCAGTTAAATTTCTGGAATAATTAAATAACAGCAGGCAAGGCTCCACAACTCTGCACAGCGTAATGAATTACACAGGTTCGGCAGCTCTCTGGGAACTGAAGCCTCATTCTTCACCTCGCGAATCCTCTATAAGTTGTTTAGCTCGATCGATAAACTCCGGACCCAGGTTATATGGGATACTGCTCGTAAGTGGAATTACCTTGAGGGAAGCCCGCAGGCAATACAATTGCAAGTTTGTTGGCTCACCTATAATTATGTCCATCCACTGCTTTTGTAGGGGCATTAGCATAAGAACAGATGTATTGATGCCAAATTTCGTAAGCAGAAAATTAATCCACAGGGGCACACTTTCTATGACCGGAGGTGGGGAAATGGGGACACGCAGCAACGTTGGCCGGAAGGCCTTGCCCTTAGAAGTATCAAGATGATCTTGTGCAATTTCGCGCTCGATATGATACAGGATACGGAGAAGACCTTGATGATTTGGTCCTCCCATTTCCGGGTACTCGGTAAGCTTCGCCATTACGTCCGAGCGAACAGCCGGCAAAATGGGCGAAGGCTCACATTGTTGAGTTAATTGGCGAAGCTCCTTTTGGGCGTTTTCGATGGTCAATCGGACGTCAGCCGCAGAAGTTGTTGCAGTACAAGTTTTTTCGACTCTTTCCAAAAACGGCAAGATATTTTTTAGCACCCACTCCAGTGGCAATTGACAACACTGAACGCAAACCACCATTGGATAACTTGTACGTCCCTTACCGTCCCGAGAAGACCACAAGCGCCCAACAATTAAGTTACCATCAATACACCATACAAGCGTATGTTTGAATTCTTCGATTGGCTGATTTTCCTGGAGCTTATCCCAGCTTCCGGAGTCAATGTTGCCGCCAACACCCTGAACATAAAGAATACGTTTTACAGTGATAATAATGTCAGTTTCGAGACCAATATCATCAATGTGGTCATCCCAACCAGGGTGTTTGCCGAATGCAGCAACAAACACTCTTTCGGATGAGACATCCTTTCCCTTCGGAATGAAACGCCTTGCGAATCTTTTAAGAGGAGAGCTCAATACCTTCGTCTCGC
>JBDRTM010000304.1:0-5777 GCA_043824065.1 Planctomycetota bacterium
GATTGTTCCTAATTTTTGTCTTTTTTACTTTTTTACCCCTCACTCACGTTCGGGGCTCTGTCTTCTGTCCTCTGCCTTCTGTCTTTCTACTCTCCACGAATCGCTCGCAAACAGGACCTTGCCTTATGTTCGGTCTCCTCAAACTCTGTCTTCGGGACGCTGTCGTGCACGATACCGGCGCCGACTCGGATATAAGCGGTGTGGTCCCTGACCTGCAGGCTTCTTATGGTAATACAACTGTCGAATTGACCATCGACCGTCAGATAGCAAACAGCCCCGCCGTAGTAGCCGCGTTTGGTTTTTTCCAGCAGACGTATCAGTTTCATTGCTTCAATCTTCGGAGCCCCCGTGAGTGTCCCCATATTCATCGTGGCAAGATATGCACTCAATGCATCAAGATTTTTTGCGAGCGTACCCTTGACATTACTTACCAGATGCTGGACCGATTCGTACTTTTCCACTGTCAGCAGTTCTGTAACAAGTCTGCTGCCCGGCTCAGCTACGTGAGCAATATCGTTCCGGGCCAAATCAACCAACATTATATGCTCAGTCAGCTCCTTGCGGTCGAGCTTCAACTCGGCCTCATATCTAAAATCAGTATCGGCATCGATTGTCTTGCCGACTCGGCCCCGGGGTTTTGTACCGGCTATCGGCCTAATCTCAACGTTGCGAATCTCCGTACCACTGACGCGCAGGCTCAACTCCGGGCTTGAACCCATCAGTATCGTATTAGGCGTATTCAGATAGAACATATACGGCGAAGGATTCAACTCCCGCAGCCGTTTATAAACATCCAGCGGCTCATCCGGGCAGGGCTCTGTTAGCGTTCTGCTCAAAACTACCTGTAAAATATTACCGTCGATAATGTGTTGCTTGGCGCTGCTGACCATCTTTTCATATTCCGGCTGTTCGGTATCAGTCGAGGCAGATGGGAGCGAGCCGACATATCTTTGTCCTTTTGGCGCATCAAATCTTGCAATATTGAAATAGTAGTCGAAACAATTCTGTGCCTCGGCAATCGCTACCTCACGGTCGCCGTTGGTTACGATACAATTGACAATCACATAGCCTTTGCCGTGTTCGTGGTCCATCAAGAAGATATTGTCGGCGAAGTATAGTTCGTAATCAGGATTGCCCAACAGGTCTGTTTCACTGGCGGGAAGTTTCTCAAACTGGTCTATAAAATCGTAGCTCAAAGCTCCGAGCAGTCCGCAGGTTACACGGAACGGCTTGACGGCCAAGCTGAAAGCAAACGCAACCGCCCGCAAAACGTCCATTTGATTTATACTTGTCAGCCGAGTTTGCTCATCAACTACTTCTTCGGTTTGTTTGATTCGGCCCACAATCGCCTCCGGGCCGAACTCGACCGATTCGCAAAAAGCAAACCTCTCTTTTTTTTCAGACAGATAATTCAATATACGTCTGCCGGTATTACTCAAGGCCTTTACGGTAAAATCAGAACCGGTACCGGTAAGGTAAAGTGCCGGCTTTGCCGTGCCGAAACTCAGCGCTCCACTGCCTGCCAAGTATTCCCTGGACTCAAACAAACAGCAGTTTTTAGCCCGACCGTAGTTGCTCAACCTGGCGAAAAAATCCACCGGCTCGTCAATATCAATCTGTTTGACGATAGGCACGATTTGACCCGGCTTAGCACTATGTATTATTTGCCTGTAATCTTCCATATCCTGAACCTTTTATTGCAATTCTGTCCACAAATCCCAAAAAACACACACAAAAACAGCAGCCTGCTTTTTTCCAACAGGCTGCATTTTTCGCATATCTAACAAATTGTGTACAGCAAATTACCGCTCACCTGCCGGATTTTATCCTTCAGGCCACCACCAACAACTGGTATTTTTACAGTTAATCTGCCTCATAACATTATATTAAACCAAATTTCTCCAATCTTGTCAAGAATAAAACAAAAAAAATCTGGAATTGTTGCACACAATTCTACAATAACACGACTGAACCTGTACCAAAACCTTCTGGTTCCGGCCCGTTTGTTCAGATACTGCGGCGGTGCCGCAGCCGGTCCACCGCTACCGCCACTACGATAATCGCACCGGTGATAATCTCCTGCACCCAATTCGGCAGTCCCATCTGCGTGCACCCAGAAGCGATAGTGGTCATTAACAAAGCTCCCACCAGTGTACCGAGAATCGACCCTTCTCCTCCGCCCAGGCTGCCGCCGCCGATTACCACCGCGGCTATCACGTTTAACTCTAATCCTACCGCCACCGTAGGGTCACCCACCGTCAACCGCGAAAACTGCATCAGTCCAGCCAACCCGGCAAAGGCCCCGCATATAGTATAGACCAACACCTTGACCCGTTCCACCGCCACCCCGCACAGCCGGGCTGTTTGCTCGTTCGAGCCGATGGCAAAGGTATGCCGACCCAGCCGAGTGTACCGCAGCAGTGCCGCCACAGCCACAGCTAAAATAATCAGCACCCACACTCCCGGCGGCAGCAGCATCCAGCCTCGCTCTTTCGGCAGCGAGGCCAGCAGCTCTTCCAGCCATCTCAGCCGTTCCGGGTCAACATCAATTTTCTGCTCCCGTCCGATGCCCTTGGCTGCCCCACGAACCACCAGCATCATACCTAAGGTAACGATAAACGGCACCACCCGCAGCCGGGTTATCAGCAATCCGCTGACTAATCCGAAAAATGCCGCCGCCGCCACCCCCCCGACTGCCGCCGTCAGTGGACTCACCCCGGTATATCGCAGCAGCCAGGCAATCACCACCGTGCTCAGCGCCACTATCGAGCCGACGGAAAGGTCAATCCCCCCGGAGATAATCACCATCGTCATACCTAAGGCCGCCACGCCTACTATCGTCGTCTGCCGGGCAATCATTTCCATATTCCGCGTGGTCGCAAAACTCGGCGGCGCAATCAGCACAAACACCCCGTACACCACCACCAGGGCCAATACCGACCCGACAGTATTCAACCAGCTTCGCCAATTGAACGTTCTCTTTCCCTCGGGTGTCATCAGCTTATCGCTCATGCCCTGACCTCCTGGCCGGTTGCCTCTAACATAAGATTATGCTCGTTCACTTCGTCAATCCGGTATGTCGGCCCCAACCTTCCGCGGCACATAACTGCCACCCGGTCGCACACACCCATCAGCTCCGGCAGGTAGCTGCTTACCATTAGCACCGCCTTCGGCTCTCGCCCCTCAGTCGGCGAGCCTGTCGCTAATGTGTTTATCAGCTTGTAAACCAGCGCCTTGGCCGCTACGTCAATACCCCGCGTCGGCTCGTCTAACAGCAGCACATCTACGTCGTGCAGCAGCAATCGGGCCAGCGCCACCTTCTGCTGGTTGCCGCCCGATAGAGACGATACCGATTGTCGTGGTCCAAGACAGCGAATATCCAGCCTTTCCAACCAGCGCCGCGTAGCTTTATCCTGTCGGCTCGGCAGAACCAGCCCCAGCGGGCCAAAGCCCCTCAGTTTGGAAAGTGTCATGTTATCCGCCACGCTCAGAGAAACCGCCAATCCCTCTTCCTTGCGGTCCTCACTTAGAAAACCGGCCCCCTGCATCCACCGCCGCACCGGTGAAGCAGGCCCGGTGTAAACTCCTAATCGAATCCGCCCCCGCCTGACCGGCTCCAGTCCGAACATGCTCCGCAGCAGCTCCGTTCGTCCCGCCCCAACCAGCCCGGCAATACCCAGCACCTCCCCGCGATGCAGCTCCAGACTCGCCGACTTGGGCTTTTCCAGGCCGGCCAAATCTTCAATCTCCAAAATGACCTCTCCGGCCTGACGCGCAGAGCGGGGGTAAAGCTCCTCAACCTGCCTTCCCACCATAAGCGCTACTATCTCGTCGATTGTAATAGCATCCACGTCACTGCTGCCGACCACTCTTCCATCGCGCAGAACCGTCACCCTGTCCGCGACACGCTTGACCTCTTCGATAAAGTGCGAAATGTAAACAATAGCTTTGCCTTGCCGTTTCAGCCGCCCAATAATCTCGAAAAGCCGTTCCACATCCTGCTGCGTTAAGCTGCTGGTCGGCTCGTCCAGCACCAGCACACGGCAGCCGATGGCCAATGCCCGTGCAATCTCCACTAACTGCTGCGAACCCACCGACAAATTACTGACACGAGCGTCAGGTGTTAGTTCCGGATTATCGAATTCCTTAATCGCCTCGATTGTCCGCCGCCGCACCTGTTTGGCGCGCACCACGCCTAACCTCGCCGGCTCCATACCCAACATGATATTTTCCTGCACGCTCAGATGCGGCGTTAGTGAAAGCTCCTGATAAATCATCGCCACCCCGGCCCGACGAGCTTCGAGTGGATTGCTCGGCCGATACGGCACGCCGTCAAGCCACATCCGGCCCGCATCCGCCCTGACCGCCCCCGAACATACCTTCATCAGTGTGCTCTTGCCGGCGCCGTTCTCGCCCACCAGCGCCAGCACCTGGCCCGCAGCTACCTCGATACTCACATCTTCCAGCGCTACCGTCGCCCCAAAACGCTTACTAACATCCCGCATTCGGAGCCGTATTGATGATTGGTCCGAATCTATTCGTTCAGCCATTTTTTGAAATCCGGCTCCAACAGATTCTTCATCTTCGGTTCATCCATATTTTCCGGAGTCGCCACCACCGAGCCGGTGTCGATTCGTTTTTCCACCTGCTCACCCCGCAGGTGCGCCACTATTGTCTTGACCCCTAAGTAACCCATATTGATTGGGTCCTGTAACACTAACCCTTTGATATACCCTTTTCGCAGCGCCAGAACAAGCCGGTCAGAGCTGTCAAAACCCACATACATAACTTTGCCTGCCAGCCCGCTGTCCTCCAGCGCCCGCAGCATTGCAAACGCCGTTGACTCGTTCGGACAGAATATCCCGTCAATCGTCAGCCCTCCGTCTGGCTTACGCAGCGGCGCCAGCAGGTTCTCACTCGCTGTGTAAGCGCTTTCAGTTGTTGCCCCGCCGTACTGGTTCGAGCTGACCACCTCGATTTCCGGGTATTTTTCTTTTAACACATCCAGAAAGCCCTGCTCCCTATTCATCGTGCTGGCCGAACCCTCCTGGTAACGCAGCATAATCACCTTGCCTTTTCCGTCCAAAATCTCGGCCAGACGTTCACCGCCTTTTCTGCCGCCGATATAGTTGTCCGTTGACACAAAACTGACGTAATCTTCACTCTTTAGTCCGCTGTCGATTATCACCACCGGAATCCCGTGGTTCACAGCGTCTCTGACCGGCACCCGCAGTGCAGCATCATCCAATGGCGCCAGCACTATCCCTGAGACTCCGCGCGTTACGAAATCCTCCATTACCCTGATTTGCGACTCCCTGTCATCCTCCTTCAGCGGCCCTTTCCATATAACCTCCACATCTATACCCGCTTCTTTCAGCTCCTGCTCGGCCTTGACCGCTCCAGCGTGGATTGATTTCCAGAAAACGTGCGTAGTGCCCTTGGGAATCACGGCAATACGATACTTATTTTCGCTCGTTTCTTCCTGCTTACATCCGATTGCAATAACAACAATCGATATAGCTACGATAACAATGGCTCCTAAGACCTTTTTCATAATTTTAGCTCCCTGAAATTTTGTTTTGGTAACAATATTAAAAACTCAACATCCGATAGTCAATAAAGTATATCTGCTTAGCTCGGCATGACAACTCAAAACCGGCCGGTTTAAGTGATATAAGACAAAAAGGAAAAATTTCTAATTGGGCCTGTTGACAAAACTATATTTTCTTTTTATTATAAGTACCCAGTTGGAATTTCGTCGCCGCGCAAGCATCCCG
>JBDRTM010000305.1:0-2439 GCA_043824065.1 Planctomycetota bacterium
TTTTCTGACCCGGCAACCGATGGGTTTCGCAGGCTCACGCAGGTTCAACCCATCCTACGTCTGGTTGCTGGGTTATGCGGCCTGCCAGATTAGCGCCTCACAAGGTTTTTCCGGGCCGGAAATTATCCAAAAGATTAGAAGGTTAGAATGTTCAAAACTGAACGAGATTTTTATAATGAACGGAGTGGGGTGTCAAGAAAAATTTCGCATGGTACAGCCCTCTGTGCCAATATAAGTGAGACACCTACCCCTTGATAAATCGTCTAAGGGGACGTTGGTGCAGAGCGTGCACAGCGTTTGTTTTCAGGTTCAGCGTTCAGGGTTCAAAGTTCCAGGTTCAAGGAGACTGCCTACGGCAGGGTTCAAGGTTCAAAGTTCAAAGTTGCCGCTGGCAAGAATCTGCAACTCGAAGGGTTTCAGCAGGTTGAATTTCCTGCATAACCCACCGCAGGAGGCCGTATTGTGTCCGGCTACCGGTGAAAATGCAGATTTTTCTCATTTTTTCTTCTTCTTTATCGTGTGCTTGAACTTCAAAACCGCAAAGTTAAGTTCGATGGATGTCTCTGAATCGCTCGTTTGCAAGTCGTCATCAAAGATTCCGGCGATCAATTCTCCGCTCCTCTGCATGAGTGCCCTTTGCTTGTCCTTGTCTTGGACTGTTGATAGCTCTTGAATGCTTCTTGATAGCTGTCTGATTTTTGCGAAAGTCTCGATAATCGCCAGGGTGGCTTGAACTGCCTGAGGACTTTTCAAAATCGTGGCCAGCATATACAGGCCTTTTTCAGGAAAGGCCTTCGGATTAACCGAAGAATGCTTCAGCCTATTGAACCGGTGGAAATTTTCCACCAGTTCACTTTTTTCCGGTTTTGAGAGCTCAACAACATACCCCGCAGGAAATTTGTCTGGATTATTGGTCACGGCCTTATTGATATCCCTCGTCTCAACCCCATAGATTTGAGCGACATCGCTGTCGAGCAAAACACTTTGGCCGCGCAACTCAACAATCAGGTCCTTTAAATTCTCAAATTTTGCTACTGCGCTCATATCAGCTCATCCTTTTCATAATCTTTTTAGCCGCACATTGGGGGTCACCCATTAAAAGGACCTCTGCAAGCAGGTGGGGTCAAATCTTTACCCTTGTCACGCTGGTCTATTTGGTCTGAAAGACGTGGTCGAGCCGTCTTTCCATCCTCCGTAGCCCGCCGCCGCTGAAGCTATGGTGGACACCCGCCTACGCCGTTGGCTACGGCGTGGCAAGAGTCGGCGCGCCAAGGGGGGTCAAAGAGTCAAGAGTGAAGTCGAATAGTCAAGAGGTTAAATGGTTGATTCGTTAAACGGAGGAGCCAAATCTTTTCCCTTTGAGAGTTTCACTCAGAGGATGCCCTTTTCCTCAATTAGAGCAAATACATGCTTGGCAGCGGCCGCTGCATCTTCCCTAGCGGAGTTTATGGCCAAGTCCGGCTTTTCCGGCGCTTCATACGGTGCCGAAATACCGGTGAACTCCTTTATCAGGCCCGCCTTTGCCTTTGCATAGATATCTTTCGGATCTCGAAGGGCGCACACTTCTACGGGACAATTTACGTAGATTTCAAAGAATCGGTCCGATCCTACCAAATCCCGGATTCTATCCCTATCACTGCGGTAGGGTGAGATGAACGCTGTGAGGGCGATGACGCCGGCATCAACGAAAGCTTGACCATCTCCCCGATTCGGCGGATGTTCTCGGTGCGGTCCTTCGGGCTAAATCCCAGGTCGCCGCAGAGGCCGTGGCGGACGTTGTCGCCGTCGAAGACGTAGGTAGAACAGCCCTTTTCATGAAGGAGTTTCTCCAGATGCTGTGCGATGGTGGATTTGCCGGAAGCGGAGAGGCCGGTGAACCAGACTACGGCACCTTTGTGCTTGTGGAGTCGTTCTCGGTCTTCGCGGGTGATGTAGCTGGAGTGCCAGGTGAGGTTGTTAAGGTTTTTCTGGTCCATTTGGTTTATCTCGTTTGCCTGGGCGTTTGTGTAATGGGGGACGTTGGTGTGTTTTTTGGCACGGATTTCACCCCGGTACCATCTGCCGGAGCTACGGGGCAGGCGGATTTCACGGATCCATCGTCGCTTTCAGCTATGACGGACAGGTTGTTTTTTGTGCAGCGGGATTCGGGCTTCCGTCTTTCCATCCTCCGCAGTAGCACTGCTACGGAGGACGGGCGCCCCTTCGACAAGCTCAGGGCTACGCCGCGCCAAGGAGTCAAAGCAGGAAAAGCAAAGACAACCTCTTCTCCCAGTGGAATATAACTGCAAGTACATTTCACGAAGCGTGTATATAATTGAGGGGAATTATCAAGCGAAGACCTCATCGAAAAAGCGATCCCTGTCGAGAAGCTTCTGCCACTCCCGATGGCGTCTGACACTTTCCATCCTTTTCTTTTTGGGCAAATTCATGAACCGAAGA
>JBDRTM010000306.1:0-5696 GCA_043824065.1 Planctomycetota bacterium
GTCGAATGGAGGTGGAAGTTCTATGCTATTGAAACAACTTGTCAGTCCTAAGGACTCCGCCGTAAGGCGTCCCCAAGCGGACTTGCGGAGAACCGGCTTCTTACTGCTGTCTATGATTCTCACGAGATTGGCTGTCACCCAGACCGAAGAAATAACTTATGCCGAGCGCTTAGGTTGGCCGTCGGGCACGAAAGTGGTGATTTTCCACGTGGATGACGCAGGTATGTCACATAATTCAAATATGGGGGCAATCAAGGCCGTTGAAGAGGGTATCGCCACCTCATTGAGCATCATGATGCCGTGCTCCTGGGTGCCGGAGTATGCAAATTATCTAAAGGCAAATCCCAAAACTGACGCCGGCATTCATCTCACACTCACATCGGAATGGAAGAATTATCGATGGGGACCTGTCGCCGGCAAACCGGCTGTGCCGGGACTCACGGATACGGATGGATACCTATGGCACAACGTTTCCGATGTTGCCGCTCATGCTGCTCCTGATGAAGTCGAAACTGAGATTCGTGCCCAGATCGACAAGGCCCTGTCAATGGGGATTGTCCCTACGCATTTGGATGCCCACATGGGAACATGCTTCCATCCATTATTTATTGACCGCTATGTGAAAGTGGGCATTGAAAAGAAAATACCGGTCCTCATATTTGGAGGACACATGCAGCATCTTGGTAATGAAGCTGGTCCTCTTAGACCGCTGGTACTTTCTATTGCGGAGCGGGTATGGAAAGCCGGGCTTCCGGTTATCGATGATCTCGTTACCCGGCCAACAAGTGCAAAGGATTATGAGAAGAAAAAGGGCGAGCTGATTAAATTGCTGCGTGATATGAAACCAGGCATCACCCAGATTATTGTCCACTGTACCGTACAGACAGAGGTATTCTCACACATTTCCGGCTCGGGGCCAAATCGTGAGGCCGAGCTTCGTCTTCTGACCGACCCTGATATAAAGGCGTTCATCGAAAGTGAAGGAATCGTCCTGACTACGTGGCGCGAATTAAAAAAACGGCGTGCACTTACACAGACGCCGTTGGTGACGGTGGCAGACTTAAACGTGGGTGAATCCCAAACCGTGCAGCTCCACGATGGCTCGCAGGCAGCTATCAAGCTGCTCGATTTAAAGGAAACGCGAGATAATATTTGCAATGCTGTTCGTCGAGCAGTAGTAAAGGTCGAGGTCAACGGCCAGACCGTCTCGCTCGTATCTTCGACATATCACTTGCCTATTACCGTTGCCGGCGTACAGCTCGATTGTCCGGTTACCAAAGGCTATCTACAGAAAAGTAGTAAAGAAAATCCCTGGGGGCTAACCAAAGATGCAAGGCTGAGACTCTGGCCCGCCGGTTCACCATGGATAAAACCGGGAACTTTTATCTATCCGGCCAAACAGAAGTGGTTTGCCTCCGACACCCAAATGGCTAATGTGCCGGTCTTCGTGGATGGCGGGGAAGTTCCCAGTAACAAAAATATCTACTATCATTATGGGCTGGACTTTGGCGGCGCCGAGGGTTTGGTTGATGTGATTGCCGCCACCAACGGTTTGGTAGTAGCAGCAGGTTTGGAAAAACTACCCGGTTATGAGCCCGCCAACGGCGGGTTTAAATCGGAACCCAGCGTTGCTGGGTCTCCTGTTACGCCCCGCTACGATGTGATTTATATCTTAGACGACCGAGGTTGGTTCTATCGGTACAGTCACTTATACGAAATCGATAGTTCTGTAAAGCCGGGACAGTACGTCGAAATGGGCCAGAAGATTGGCATTCTGGGAAAGGAAGGCGGTAGTGGTGGATGGTCCCATTTACATTTCGACATCAAATGCAGACAACCCTCGGGCATGTGGGGTATCCAAAATGGTTACGCCTTTATCTGGCAAGTGTATCAACGTGAATACCAGCCCAAGATAATTGCCGTGGCCCGGCCTCATCACGTGGCCTGGACCGGTGAAGTAGTTGAGCTTGACGCCACTCGTTCCTGGAGCCGATATGGCACAATCAAGAAATTTGAATGGTCGTTCTGCGATGGGACTTTAGCGCCGAAAGGCGTCCCCAAGCGGACTACCGGCCCGAAAGTACGACGCACTTATGACAAACCCGGGGAATATAACGAAATCTTAAAAGTTACCGACGCATCCGGTAACATTGACTACGACTTTGCTGTTGTCCAGATAATCGACAAGAACCATCCTGACCAGTTACCGCCTGCTATCCACGCGGCCTATTACCCCACGTTCGATATTAAGCCCGGTGACGAAATCACCTTTAAGGTGCGTTCATTCCGTACTACTTACGGCAGCGAGGTCTGGGACTTCGGGGATGGCAGCACCAAAGTAACCGTACAATCGGATGGTAACGTTCAAGTACACAATCCACAGGGTTATGCCGTCACTACACATCGCTACAAGAAGCCGGGGCATTATATAGCTTCGGTAAAACGCAGCAATGAACGTGGTCACGAGGCTATCACCCACCTGCACATAAATGTGGGCAATAGCAATTAACGCCTTGGTAAGTCGTCAGGTATCGGTATCAGCATAATGGCAATCTGTAACAATGCCGAAACGTGCCGTACTTAGCTTGGCACTCGAGGTGCTATTGAGAGCGCAGGAAAGGGGCAAGACAGTTAGTCCAGCCAGGGAGGCGGCGGTCGATCTCAAAAATACCCGGCGAGTGATTACCCAATTTTGACTGCCCGCCGTGTCGCGGACACGTTGCGACAGGCCCGGCTTAGCCCTATAAGAGTTACACTTGGAACCGCCTTTAGGCGGATTGAAAAATTTGCCCATCGTATTGTCCGCAGGTAAATCCGCCTGGGGCGGACCCCCGCCCCTTTTTCAGTATGTTATTGCTCACTCCACGAGAATTCAACATTTTCTTTTTCGTAAAACCACCCATCCCAATCCGATTGATATTGAACTTTGTTTTTTTCAAGGACTTTTGTATATAGGATAACCGACCTGATTTGTTAAAATACCCCGGAAATCTAAGGAGCTAAAATATGAAAATCAAGAACGTAATCGCAATAGCAATTGTTGTATTTCTAATCATTGGTTCTCCAACAAAGAATGGGATTACTTACGGAGCAGGCAGCCTTGATAAATCGGTAGAGCTGTCTGCTGAGGTCCTTCGTGACAAGATTCGGGGTGGGCTTCTCGGCCAATTGCTGGGTAATCTCAATGGCCTTAAACACGAGATGCAATATATCAACGAGCCTGGCAATGTCGAAGAATATACTCCGGCCCTTCCGGATGGGGCCCGGACGGATGACGACACAGACTTGGAGTGGGTCTATATTGTCGCGATGCAGCACAATAATACAATTATGCTGCCTCCTCATCTCATCGTACAATTATGGAGAGAACGAATCAATAAACGTATTTGGTGCTCTAATCAATATGCACGTCAGCTGATGGACATTGGTTTCGAGCCGCCGCTGACAGGCAGCATTGTGTTTAATCCCTGGGCCGACTTTAATATCTCGGGGCAATTCATTTGCGAGTCGTTTGGCCTGCTTGCTCCGGGGATACCCCAAACTGCGGCAAGAATTGGTTTGAATTACACCCGTGTTACTATCGATGCCGAGCCGGCCCAGACAACTCAGTTGTTCACAAGCATGATAGCTACGGCTTTTGTAACAGATGAGATGGACAATATTCTTGAGGCCGGCCTTAAGGCCGTTGATGAAAACTGCGCTATTCGACAAATCGTCATCGATGTTCGGCAGTGGCATCGCTTATATCCAAAAGATTGGCGTACTACCCGCCGGCTCGTCAAAGAAAAGTATAGCCGCCATAACGGCGCGATGCGCGATAGAAACGGATATGAGCTGAATACCGCCTCGACCATTGCAGCCTTGCTTTACGGCGAAGGAGACTTTGTCAAAACCCTTATGACTGCGTTCAATTTCGGCTGGGATGCCGACAACAATGCAGCTACCGCCGGCACCATCATCGGTGTCATCAAGGGCTACCGTTGGATGATGAAGCAGAACTGGAAAATAGTTGACCGTTACCATAATACGACCCGAGAGGATATGCCCATGGATGAAACGATTAGCAGTTTTGCCGACCGGATTATTGACCTGGCTGAGAAGGTGATTACCGAACAGGGAGGACGAAGGCAAAACATCAACGGCCAAATCGTTTATCACATACGCTTGGAAAAACCGACAAACATAGTCCCGTTATCCAATCTTGCTGAGCAGACCGCCCGCTTGCAGAGAGAAATGAAATCTGCGATCGAAACAACAATAGCAAATGAATCCCACCCGTCAAAGACGGGACGGGATGAATCCAGCCCCTCGGAGGGACGGGATGAAAACGATGACCGAAAACTTGCCTTTGCTGCTTATTCGGCAATCTGCCTTGATTTAGCCCAAAGCCTTAACCAAAAATACCCTGAACAATGGTCTAAAGCTCTGGAATCACTCAACCGCTACTCTAAGGTGGTTCAGGTTCTGTTCTTTCACAGTCCTTTCCCTGCGGGCGATCAGCTTCGCAGAAAGGCTATCGCCGCCGGACTCAAGAAACCTGAACGAAAGCTCAAGATTTGGTAGATGTCGAAGGAGAGTATAAATGAAAACTGTCCCCATTTGTCTAACCGTTATATATTGCTTTGTTATCGTTATCTCCACAGGTTGCTCTCCATCTAATTTACAAGACAAAGAGCCATCTTCCCTGGAAAGACGGGAGGATTTTTCTTGGCCTGCAGGAACGAGAGCGGCCATCAGTCTGACTTTTGACGATGCCCGATTTAGCCAGATTGACCGCGGCTTGCCGATCCTGGATGAATACGGCGCCAAGGCCACTTTTTATGTTTCGCTTCGCCCTTTGGAGGAACGGCTGGACGCCTGGAAGAAAGCAGCAGCCAACGGCCACGAAATAGGAAATCATACAATGACTCATCCCTGCTCGGGCAACTTCCCGTTCGCTCGTGAAAGGGCATTGGAAAATTACACTCTCGATAAGATGCGGTACGAACTCCAAGAGTCAAACAATATCATAGAGCGTTTGCTCGGCGTTAGGCCCGTTTCGTTCGCCTATCCCTGTGGACAGAAATTTGTAGGACGGGGACAAGATCTTAAAAGCTACGTACCGCTGGTGGCGGAGGAATTTTTAGCTGGACGCGGCTGGATGGACGAGTGGTCGAATGACCCGGCCTTTTGCGATATGGCACAACTGATGGGCGTGGAGCTGGACGGAAAGGATTTCGAGCAGTCCCGAAAGGGACGCCTTTCGGCGGTAAAACAATTAATCGATAGAACACTGGCAAACGGTGGATGGCTGGTTTTTTGCGGCCATGAAATCGGCGAAGGGGGACGCCAGACCACCCTCTCGTCAACTCTCAAGGCCATTTGCGAATATGCTCAAGACCCGGCCAATGGTTTGTGGCTCGATACCGTAGAAGAGGTTGCCAGCTATATCCTTAAGCAACGCACCGGCACGGGAGGTTGATTACCATGGCAAAAAAACAATTTTAATACACACTCTACGAAGCTCTCAGCAGAGAGTGCCTAAAGTTTAGAGTGCCTAAAGTGACACGTAAGTGTCATTCTTTCGACAAGCTCAAGACTGGCTCTGAGGCGAAAGAAAGCTTGCCCTGAGCGTAGCCGAAGGGCCGAAGGATCTTATCTCTGGAGCGATAAAGAGATTCTTCGCTCCACTGCGTTCCGCTCAGAATGACAGCTTT
>JBDRTM010000307.1:0-5811 GCA_043824065.1 Planctomycetota bacterium
ATATCTATGATACAGAGGATTATGAAAAATTTATCCCGCTGGCGGGGCAAAAAAACAAACCCAATTCAAACCCAATCAAACCCAATTTAAAAAGAGTCAAAATGAACGTAAACTCATTTATAACAAAGAATTACAAAAAAAAGATGATTTCGAAGTCCGAATAAACAAACCCAATTCAAACCCAATTTCCCAAAGGGTAAAAATGAGCGCAAACGTATATGTTATAGAGGATTATGAAAATGAAACCGCCTTCCGGCCCAAAAAAACAAACCCAAACAAAGCCAATTTCCGAAAGGCCAAAATGAACTTAAAATCACTTGCCAAAAAATCTGGCCACACCCGTCTCGCGGGTGTGCTAAAAATTGTTTGCAAAAACACCCCTTTTGGTTATACTCATCCGGATTGTCGGGCTACGGCGGGCTTCGCCCAGACCAGAGCGATTCACGTTGCAAGGAAAGGATTCGGCGATGGCGGAAAATGATGCTGATTTGAAGAAAATAAAAGAAATCATTGAGATAATGAAAGAGAACGAGCTTCTTGAGGTCGAGATAAAGCACGGTGACGACAAGATTTTTCTAAAGCGCCACCAGCCTCAATCCGACGTTGGCGGGGCTGTAAGTGCTATGCCGACCATGAGGCCGGAACCCGGCGCCGCACCTGCCCACCCCGGAGGTACTGAGGCTTTGATTCAAACTTACACCTCGCAAGCCGACGCGGGTGCGGAGGACTTGGTGGAGATAAAATCACCTATCGTTGGGACATTCTATGCGACACCGAGCCCCGATTCTGAGCATTATGTGGAAGTCGGTTCCAAAGTCAGCCCGCAGACGGTCGTTTGCATGATCGAGGCAATGAAGGTTATGAATGAGATAAAAGCCGAGAACAGCGGAACGATTGCTGAAATACTTGTGACCAATGGCCAGGCTGTTGAATTTGGCCAGGTGCTTTTCAAGGTCAAACCGGACTAATAATTGATTATTGATTATTGACTATTGATTATTGAGAAGAAGGACAGAAATCAGGGACACCAGAACAATAGTAAATAGTCAATAATAAATAGTAAATTGAATTATGTTCTCAAGAATTCTTATAGCAAATCGTGGTGAAATAGCCCTGCGTATTATCCGTGCCTGTCACGAGCTTGGAATTGAAGCAGTGGTAGTTTATTCCGAGGCGGACAAAGATGCTCCATACTTGCAGCTTGCTGATGAGGCCGTTTGTATTGGGCCGCCCGACTGTGCCAAAAGTTATCTAAATATCCCCCGTATTATAAGTGCCGCCGAGATTACGGATGTTGAGGCAATTCATCCCGGTTATGGTTTTCTGGCCGAGAACATAAACTTTGCCCGGATATGTGGGGAGTGCGGAATAATATTCATTGGCCCGCCTGTTGAGGCAATGCAGTTGCTTGGCAACAAGATCCAGGCCCGCGAGTTAGCGCGCAAAGTGGGTGTGTCGGTAGTGCCCGGCTCCGATGGTGCTATCGAAAAGGAGTCCGAGGCGCTAAAACTGGCCAGCAAAATGGGCTACCCGGTAATAATAAAAGCTGCTGCCGGCGGGGGGGGCAGAGGTATGAGAGTTGCGCATAACGACATCAGTCTGCGCTCGGCATTTAGTGCGGCCCGTGCCGAAGCCGAAGCCGCCTTCGGCGACGGAAGCATCTATCTGGAAAAGTTCATAGTTGAACCCCGGCACGTCGAAGTCCAGGTAATGGCCGACATGCACGGCAACGCATTACACTTTTACGAGAGGGACTGCTCCATTCAGCGAAGGCATCAAAAGATGATTGAAGAATCGCCCTGTCCCGTCCTGGACAGGCATACCAGAGGGCAGCTTGCCGAAGCTGCCTTGAGAATTATTAAAAAGGCTAAATATGTCAATGCCGCAACGGTTGAGTTTCTTTTAGACAATGATAAAAAGTTCTACTTCATTGAGGTGAATACACGAATTCAGGTCGAACACCCAGTTACTGAAATGGTTACAGGTCACGACTTGATTAAGTGGCAGTTGAAAATCGCCGCCGGTTTACCTCTCAAATTTAGCCAGAGAAATATTAAGCAAACCGGCGTGGCAATTGAATGCCGGATAAACGCTGAGGACCCTGAAAATAATTTCGCTCCTTCCCCGGGCACGATTACCAGATATATTCCGCCCGGCGGCCCCGGCGTCAGAGTCGATACGCACGTCCATCAGGGCTGGACGGTCTCAACGAAATACGATTCGATGATTGCCAAGCTTATTGTCCATCAGAGAACGCGAGCTGAAGCCATTGCCACAATGAGAAGGGCTTTGCGGGAATTTGTTATCGAGCCAATCAAAACAACGATACCCGCCTGCCTCGACATACTCTCACACAATCTTTTCGTCAAAAACAAAATCGATACCGGCTTCGTCGAACGAAACTTCTAATCTTCTGGCTCGTAATTCCTGGTTCACATCGCCAATAAAGATTTCTAAATCAAGCGTTCCTTGTTCGATATTTGTTCTCATCCTTTGTCATTCTGAGGCGAAGCCGAAGAATCTGGCCAACGAAGAGGAGGTTCTTCACTTCGCTACGCTCCGTTCAGACCTGTCCTTGAGCAAAGCGAAGGAATGACAGGCGAGAGCGGATAGTTATTCGGATAGGCTCAAAATCTCACATCAATCTGGAGTATGTTGAGGTTAATTGTTGTGAAATTACCTTGATGGAACAAGGAGACACAAAGGGGACAGCAAGACACCCTCTGGTTTGAAGATGGGCGTATAGGTCAATGCCGCCTCAGTAAAATATTCGTGGCCAACCGATATCGCTATCACTGAGTAAAACGTCATATCACTCACAGTGACAGCGCAGTGACAGCGCTACCGATTGGCCCCCGCTAATCTAAAGCTTTAATCTATCCCTGATGATGAGGAACAGCTTGTCTTCTGTAGAACAGGAAGAAAATAATAGCCAGAGCAATCAAGCCGACAAGCCCGTTCTTACCCAGAGTATCCAGTAGTGCTGTAATGTTTGCGACTATTCCGGTTTCTCCTCCAAAGAAGGGTACCGCCTCGCCAAATAGGATTTCAATGGCAATCCCAAGGGCGATCAGCAATAAAAATATTTCCGTAATCTCACCAATCCATCTTTTTGCTTCTTCAAGAAATCGCATCGTTTTCTCTCCTAAATTGAGTTAAATAAAACCAACAAATTACAAACACACTGGCATTGAAGTCGGCAAATCTTTTCAATTACTTTAATTTTATGCCTACAAGATGAAAATATACGGCTAATCAAAAAAGTCCTGTGTACTTAAAAAATCTGACAAGAATACCCCCCAAAACCAACCTATCAGTATTGAAAGGGCGGTTAATCGACCATACCACGGGCATAAAAAGAACCTGCGAGGACCTCTGGGAACAAGTTTAACGGCTCTTGAATTATTTTTAATGCATAATACCGAGAGTCGTAAACAGACAGAGTGAGTCTTTTGCCTGTCTCTGAACTGACAGCAGACCAATAAAAAGTGATATATTCCCTCGAAAGCCTGCCTGCCGCCTTGCAGGCTCCCCCATTTTTTTAATTATAAATGTTAAATTGGGCAAATAACACTTGACTTCAAGTGTTAAAATGGGATATTATATGACTATGTTCACAGACTTTATATCTTTTATTTTACGAATATCGCTAATCGTGGCTCTCTGGGTCTTTGTATGGAAGATTTTGGAGCCCAGAACACAGTTCATGCGAATATTGAGAGCCGTAGTCCTCCTGCTTGGTCTTTTAGGTGTCCTGGTAGTGTTAAGAATGACAGGGCGGTGATTAAGCTCCTTTAACCCCACCTCTTTTTACTTTGGCGTTCTTTATTCCGTGCTTGCCACGCACAAAATAGAACCCTGCCGTAATTTAGTGCGGGGTCATCTTGATGCGAAAAAAAGCTTGCCCTGAATTAGCCGTAGCCCTGAATTAGCCGAAGCCCTGAGCGCAGCCGAAGGGGAAGCCGAAGGGACAGCCGAAGGGCCGAAGGATCTTTATCTCGTCTTCTTAATACCGCTACACCCAAACCGAGCAAGGAGAATTTCGGCCATCGCCCAGCGATGGCTTTCCGTAAAAAAAGGCTGAGGAAAAAAGCTTGCGTAAGGAAAGGAGAGCCACTCTTTTCATGCAAGCCAAAAAAACCTCAGCCCATTTTTGATATAAATATTGTGACCTGAGTTAAAATCCGTATTGTTAGTCGTCAGTAAATCGTGATTAGATTGCTTCGTCCGCCACGGTGGACTCGCAGTAACGGATAAAGAATAGATCCTTCGACTCCGCTGCGCTTCGCTCAGGATGACAGAAAAGCGTGAAAAAGATGCGCTTTTCTGTCACTTTTCCAGCGCTGTTAAATCTTCATAGGTTTCGCGTTTCCTGATGACCGAGAAGTTGTCGCCGTCAACCAGCACCTCGGCGGCTCGACCGCGGGCATTGTAATTGCTGCTCATACTAAAGCCGTAAGCCCCGGCCGTAAAGACAGAGATTAAATCACCTCGTTCCACCGGTGGCAAGGCCCTGTCCTTCGCAAAAAAATCAGTGGGTTCGCAGATTGGCCCGACTACATCGACAACTTCGGTACCGTCCAGCCGCAAATCCTTCCCACGCTGCGGGGGAACAAACTTTTCATCCACCTTCGCAGGCCAAATGAAATGGAACGCGTCATACAGCGATGGACGAATCAAATCGTTCATCCCTGCATCTACAATAACGAATTTCTTCCTGCCGCCGTGTTTGACATAAAGCACACGAGTTAGCATTATCCCTGCGTTGGCGCAAATGCTTTTGCCTGGCTCTAAGATGAGTTTGATGTTCTTGTCTTTCAGCAGCGGAACGATGCCTGCTGCGTATTCCTCCGCCGAAGGCACCGTGTCGGACTCATAGTCGGCGCCGTAACCGCCTCCTAAGTCGAGAGCTTCGACAGTGTGGCCTTTGCTGCGGAGCTGGTCAATAAGCGGCAGGGTTTTTTTAACAGCTTCAACGTACGGGTCAATCTTTTTGCCGCCGGTACCTAAGTGGACATGAATCGCACAGAGGTTCACCGCCGCATTGTCGCCGTAATCAGCAAAGACTTTCAATGCCCGCTCGATATCGACGCCGAATTTTGTTTCTTTTTTGCCTGTGGTCAGGAATTCGTGGGTTTTATAGGCAACATCCGGATTGACCCGCAGAGCAGCTTTGGGTCGTTTGCCTTTTTGTTTTGCTAATCGAATCAGGTTTTCCAGTTCTGCTTCTGATTCGATATTGAAATAGCCGATGTCGGCGTTGAGTGCTTCGATGATTTCGGTATCGGTTTTACCGACGCCGGCATAGACGATTTTTGATGGTTCGCCGCCGGCCTGCAAAACGCGATACAATTCCCCGCCGCTGACAATGTCAAATCCACTGCCTGCCTCGGCCATAAATTTGAGGATATTTATATTACCGCAGGCCTTGACGGAATAGCAAAGAGTAGTATGGAGCCGGCTGTATGCCTGCTGAATCTTTTGCAGGTGCTCCTTGAAAGTGGCCTTGCTGTAGATATAAACCGGCGTGCCGACCTGGTCAGCGATTTTCTCAACACTTACATTTTCTGCGAACAGCCTGCCGTTTTTATAGTTGAAATAGTCCATAGCTGTGGCTCTGTATATAAATAAAAAATGGAAGGTTTTGTCATAGTGAGAAAACCTTCCATTTTCGCATAACTTGCCGCAGTTGATTACGGCTGAAACAACCGGCTTTAACCGGCAGCCCACCGAAATCCATAGCCATAAGGACAAGCGGGCTTTTGACTAAATTGCTACGCTATCTTTTCTTTTTGGCTTTCTTCTTCGTCA
>JBDRTM010000308.1:0-3649 GCA_043824065.1 Planctomycetota bacterium
CCTTCGGTCAATTTTGCGTCAGGACCCCGATATTATATTAGTCGGAGAGATTCGTGACCTTGAAACAGCAGAGATTGCTGCCCAGTCCTCTCTGACAGGCCACATTGTATTTACCACCCTGCACACAACCGATGCCCCAAGTTCGATAGCACGACTTTTAGATTTGGGGGTTGAGCCGTTTCTTCTTACCGCTACTATTGAAGGTATCGTCTCTCAGCGATTAGTGAGGAGAATATGTGAAAGCTGCAAAACCGCGTTCGAGCCAAGCGAAGCGCAATTAATGGAGTTACAACTTGCGCCGGATGATATTAAAGGTAAGAAGTTTTATTATGGCCGAGGTTGCAGCAAGTGTAATGGTACTGGTTATAGAGGTCGAATAGGTATTTTTGAGATTATGGTATTCAATGATGAGATACGAGACTTGGTTATGAATCAGGCTTCGACGGCGGTCCTGCGTGCGGCAAGCCAGAAAGCAGGTATGAGGCTGCTGCGTGAGAACGGCCTGGAGGCAATGTATGACGGCGTTACCACCATAGATGAGATTGTAAAAGAAACGATAATGGAAGAAGTATAGGAGGGACTGGTTCGTTATGAATCGGGACTTAATAGATAATCGTCAATACAAATACAAAGGAGGTATTTAAGATGCCGGTTTTTCAATATGCAGCGCTGGATGCACAGGGCGTAGAGATAAAAGATGAGATAGACGCCCTCAGCCAGAAAGAAGCGATAAGTAAGATACGCAATATGGGATATTTTCCCACGAAGGTCCGTGAACGCGGTGCGGGCAAGAAAGCGGGAGCGAAAAGAGCTGCAAGGCCCACACGCAGGCGAGGTGCCGGCGGCAAGGTCAAAGTCAAATATCTAACCCAGTTTGCAAGACAGCTTTCGACGCTCCAGGATGCGGGCCTGCCCATTTTGCGGTCGTTGAGGATTCTCGAGGAACAGCAAAAGTCGGGGACATTCAAGAAGGTTATCGGTTACGTAGCCGATGACATTGAGGGCGGTTCCACGCTCTCGGAAGCTATGGCCAGATACCCCAAAACCTTTGACCGGCTGTTCACCGGTATGGTGGCAGCAGGTGAGACCGGCGGTGTGCTGGATTTGATATTGGCTCGTGTGGCTGACTTTATGGAAAAGGCCCAGAAACTCAAATCGCGAGTTAAAAGTGCAATGGTATATCCGGCGGTGGTCTTGACCGCGGCTTTCGCTATTCTTTTGCTGTTGATGAAATATGTGATACCGCAGTTTAAGATGGTGCTTGAGGAGATGGTAGGGATAGGTAATTTGAACCCGATAACGACCACAGTGCTTGGCGTAAGCAACTGGATTGCAACACAATATGGCTGGGCGGTCATAATAGGCATTCCGTTTGGAATAATGTTTCTGCTCAAAATTGCAAGGAAGTTTCGCACCGGCAGATATGTTCTGGATGCTATCAAATTGAAGCTGCCGGTCATGGGACAGCTTACCAATAAAGTGTCGGTAACACGATGGACCAGAACACTCGGAACATTGATTGGTGCCGGTGTGCCGATTCTGGACGCCCTTACTGTTACGCGTGAGACAGCGGGAAACGAAGTCTTTTCCAATATGCTCAACAACGTCCACAATTCCATCAGGCAGGGCGATACATTTGCCGACCCTCTACGGAAGTCCAAAACCGTTGACTTAATCGTTTCCAATATGGTTGCCGTGGGTGAGGAAACAGGTGACCTGGACAAAATGCTTCTGAAAGTGGCGGACAACTTCGATGAGCAGGTTGACGTGCTGGTCGCCTCGTTAATGTCGATGCTGGAGCCGATTATGATTATTTGCCTGGGCGGTATCGTTGGGCTTATCGTCATATCGGTATTTTTACCGATGATACAGGTTATCACCAGCTTAGGTGCGCAAACATAAGAACCGAACAAATAAATTAAACCGTTTAACTGAACAGTAAGGAGAAAAGAAATGAAGTCAATCATCAAACAGTCCAACAGAAAGGCGGCATTTACCATTATTGAGCTGCTAACGGTTATGAGCATTATTGTAATCCTCATAGGCGTTCTTGTGCCGGCGTTGAGCAACGTCAGGAAGTATGCCCAGAAGGTAAAACAAATGGCCCAGTTTAACAGCATGCAGTCTGCCATCGAACTTTTCAATAATGAGCACGACGGCTATCCACCTTCCGGTGCGCTGGACGGAGCCGGTCAACCCTACGGTGGTGCGATGAAGCTTTGCGAAGCAATGATGGGTCGGGATTTGTTGGGCTTTCACCCGGATTCGGCCTTCAGAGCGGATGGTATGGATGCTGCCGGTGGTAGGGACATATACCTGCAATCAAAAGAAAACTTAAATGCTCGACTCGGCCCGTTTCTTCAGCTCGACAATGCCAATGCCTATATGCTGGTAGATATATACGGTTCCGGTCAGACAGCTCCTTTTCAGGAGAATGTCTTTGTTTTATGTGACGTGTACACACGTCAGATGCGAACGGGCATAAAGACAGGTATGCCTGTACTTTACTACAAGGCGGAGACATCGAACAACCTGCATGACCCCAACACCGCGCCAACACCTCGGGACAACATGGGTAATATCTACAATTACTGGGACAATCACGCTTTGGCTAACCTCGGTAAGCCGTGGGAAGAACCAGGTAAGGCTACGACGCATAGTCTTTCTGAGCCTGCAAGGTTCTACAGAAATACAAGGAATGAGAAGATTCTCACTATACGTCGACCGTACAGGACTGACTCTTACATACTGATTTCAGCAGGCTATGATGGTGAGTACGGTACTGCCGACGATATATGTAATTTTGAGTGGAAATACCGAGAATGATGGCTTCGGGGAGGTGAAAGTTTGAGTGTTTAGTTTTGAGTTACATGAAGATTCTCCCCCTTCGACCCTTCGGCGGAGTTTACCCTGAGCGTAGCCGAACGGGCTCAAGGCTAAAGGCTATTTCCGCTCCGGATAACAAAAGGGGCGGAATATTATTGTGTTTTTGATTAGTTTCATAGGCATATAAAAGAGGGAATAATTGTGAGGCGAAAAAGGACAGGATTTACACTTGTTGAGCTGTTAGCGGCTCTTGGGATAATTGCGCTGATGGTTGGGCTTCTTATCCCCGCTTTAAGTATGGTGCGCAATACGGCAAGAGAGACAAAACAAAAGGCCCAGTTTACGACAATCGAGCTGGCTCTGACGGCCTTTAAGAACGACTATGGTGACTATCCTCGTTCTGACTGGATATTACCGCCGGCGCCGTGGAGTGATTACTGTGGCGCACAGAAGCTCGCCGAAGCCCTTGTAGGCTGGGACCTGTTAGGATTTCATCCGAAATCGGATTTCAGGTCTAATGGGCGCAATGACGATGGAGAGTTCATATACGATGCCAATAATCCCATTTTTTTTGACCAGAGAAGAGGTCCTTATCTGGAGCTCGCCACCTTCGATGCTTTTAGATTAGGTAACATCTCAATTCGTGAGCCCGGCTTGTTTTTTGATACCAGGCCTCTGGCACCGAATACTTTTGTACTTTGCGATGTCTTCGGCGAAAAGAAAATAATGTTATCTAACGGCAAGACGGTCAGGGCGGGGGCGCCAATTCTTTACTACAGGGCAAACACTTCCGCCAAAACAATACGTGAAATTTACAATGCTC
>JBDRTM010000309.1:0-2867 GCA_043824065.1 Planctomycetota bacterium
GGTGAATCAACAACTAACAAAGCTTTTTCGGAAACAGATTTACCGAATCCAGAGGATCCCTACGCAGTTTCCAAGTATGAAGCTGAGCAGTTACTACGAGAAATTGAAGCTAATAGTAGTATGTGTGTGACCATACTGCGACCGCCTCTATTATATGGGCCAGGTGTAAAAGCGAACTTCCTGAAGCTTATTAGAATAGTTGACAGAGGAATTCCGCTCCCATTTGGTTCGGTGGTTAACAAAAGGAGCCTGATGGGACTCGGCAATTTCATTGATTTGATAAGTCATTGTATTGAGCATCCAGCAGCCAGGGGAGAAACTTTTGTTGTGAGTGACGGACAAGATCTTTCAACTGCGGACTTGGTGCGCAAGATAGCGTCGGCATTAAACAAGGAGCCGCGTATTTTCTCTTTGAGTCCGTCGGTACTTCGTGCGATTGGGCGAATTACGGGCAAACAGGATGCTGTAAAACGGTTGACTGAGTGTTTCGAGATAGATTCAACAAAGGTGCGAAGGGTGCTGGCTTGGACCCCCCCTTTTTCGGTTGACCAAGAGCTTGCACGTACCGCTGAATGGTATTTAGGTCATATAGTAAGTTCCAAAATATGAGCGTATATTTGAAAAACCTTAAGATGATTTCATTGTCCAAGTATGAGCAGAATAAGCATTTCGACGGTATCTGTACTGGAAACTGTGTCATTCGAATATTTACATGACAGAAATCCAAGCCACCGATATTTGAGTGAGATGTTATTCGGTGCATATATGTCAGGACATGCCGTAACTTCGCTGTTTTGTACTCCATAATCATACTCTTTCAAAAACACATTTAGGATTTGTGCAATGAGTCATGTTTGCAATGTATTACCGGTAATTGGCAGAAGCAGAGATTTATTTGTCGAAGACATCAAACGAGCTGAACCAAAATTATCGTCTCTAGTAAGAGAAAGTTCCTTTCTTGTTATTGGTGGTGCCGGCTCTATTGGGCAGGCAGTTGTCAAGGAGATATTCGGACGCAATCCAAGATGTTTGCATGTAGTTGACATCAGTGAAAACAATCTTGTGGAATTGGTTCGTGATATTCGAAGTTCTTTCGGTTATATCGATGGTGATTTTCGGACATTGCCTCTGGACTGTGGCAGCCAGGAATTTCATGCGTTTCTACAATCTCAGGATACTTATGATTATATTTTGAATCTATCCGCCCTGAAACATGTCCGTAGCGAAAAGGACCCCTATACACTAATGCGAATGGTCTGCGTTAATATTCTGAACACCGAAAAGATGTTGCAGTATGCTATCGAAACAGGATGCCGGAAGTATTTTGCTGTCTCTTCGGATAAGGCTGTCAATCCCGTTAACGCTATGGGTGCAACCAAGAGAGTGATGGAAATGTATTTGATGCGAGCCTGTCAACATATCTGCGTTTCCACAGCTAGGTTTGCCAACGTGGCCTTTTCAGATGGCAGCCTGCTGCACGGATTTACCCAGCGAATACTGAAAAAACAGCCTCTCTCAGCCCCGCAGGATGTCAAGAGATATTTCATTACAGATAGGGAGTCTGGAGAACTTTGTCTGGTGTCCGCACTTTTGGGTAAAAACAGAGATTTGTTCTTTCCAAAGGCTAGTGATGAGCTTCAGTTAATCGATTTTGCAACAATCGCCTGTAGATATCTCCGAAGTTTAGGATACGAGCCATACGTCTGTGAAACTGAGGACGAAGCTCGTAAAAGAGTGAAAGAATTGCTGCAAAAAAAGATGTGGCCGTGTTACTTCTTCGACAGTGACACGACTGGCGAGAAACCATTCGAGGAATTCTATACGAATAGTGAAGTCTTTGACCTTGACCGTTTTGAAGCGATCGGTATTGTCAAGAATCCTCTGTTTCAAGATGATGGGAAGCTTGAGATGTTTCTGAATACGGTTCGTGATTTGTACTGCCTGGGACAATGGACTAAAGATGAAGTTATGGATCCTTTGCAAGCCCTGCTTCCTAATTTCAACCACAAAGAAACTTATAAGTATTTGGATAACAGGATGTAAAGGAGAAGAAACGTGAAAAGATTACTGGACATCATCATATCGTCAACCGCTCTGATTGTGTTTTTTCCCTTTGGATTGATAATCATGATTATCCTCAGATTAACAGGGGAGGGAGAGGTATTTTATGTTCAACCGAGAGTAGGCAAAGACGGGAAACACTTTGGGCTTATAAAGTTTGCCACAATGCTTAAAGATAGCCCCAACCTTGGCACTGGCGCAATAACGGTGAAAAACGATTCGCGTGTGTTGCGATTCGGCAAGTATCTCAGAAAAGCCAAGTTAAACGAAGTTCCTCAGTTTATGAATGTTTTGAAAGGGGATATGAGTATGGTTGGCCCCAGACCTCTTGCACTACAAACATTCGAATATTATCCGCCGCATATTCAGAAACATATTGTCAAGGCCAAACCAGGTTTGACCGGTATTGGTTCGATTGTGTTCCGGGACGAAGAGTCTATACTGGCCAGCAGTGCTAAGTCAAGCATTGATTGCTATAAAGAAGATATTGCGCCATACAAGGGGCAATTGGAACTCTGGTACATAGAAAACCAAAATATTTGGCTAGACTTAAAACTAATGTTTCTTACTGCTGTTGTGGTAATTGCGCCACGAAATATAGTTTATAAAAAACTGCTATGGGATCTGCCAAGCCGCGGCAGTTTCTTAGGGGAAACAATTCACACAATCGAAAAAGAAGAAAGTATTGTCCCTCCGAAAAACCTCGTCCAATGGGAATACGAGATTCAGAACCGATAAAATCTATGAATCGTTGATCGAACTCGTGGAGGTGAGTGGATTGGCCAAAGCCTTTTTGCACAACAGGC
>JBDRTM010000310.1:0-22754 GCA_043824065.1 Planctomycetota bacterium
TGTGTCGAAGTTGAAGACCGCTCTTATGAAGGTTCTTTGCAGATGCGGAAGCGCTCCTTGATTCAAAGCCGCGAGTATCTCAAGCAGTTCCTGGCTTAATAGAGTGGAAAGTTTCTTGAGCCTGGCTTGTCGTTGTCGAAGCTGGTATCGAGACTGGAGGCTGGAAGCCCGAGATTCGAGTTTCCGGGCCGAGCATCGATACGAGAATCGACAACTTTAAACGTAGGTAAATTTATCACAATAGAGTTGTCTGCTCATGAGGAAAATAAGAGACAAGGTCCGGCGGTTTTTGAAAGACAATGGGATGTATTATGAAGATATCGACATGGATGCGTGCTGCGATATTTTTTTAGAGGAAATGCAGGGAGGTCTTGCCGGTAAAGACAGCTCACTGGCGATGATTCCCACTTATATTGAGGTCGGCAAGGACATACCGATTGATAAGCCTGTCATTGTATTGGATGCGGGTGGTACGAACTTTCGCGCCGCTACAGTTTACTTTAGCGAGTCGGGGAAGCCTGTTATTGAGAACTTCGTTCAGAAACCTATGCCGGGACTGGACAAGGAGGTCGGTAAAGAAGAATTCTTTGCGACTATAGTCGAGTATATGGCCGGCGTTGTGGATGTAAGCAGCAGCATTGGCTTTTGCTTTTCGTACCCGACTGAGATACTGCCGAGTAAGGACGGAAGATTGATTCGATTCTGCAAGGAAGTAAAGGCTAAACAGGTCGAGGGCGAATTGATAGGTCAGAATCTGGTCGCGGCCATCGAAGCAGCAGGTTATAAAGCCAAGAAGCGGGTAGTGATTCTCAATGATACTGTTGCGACTCTGCTGGCAGGCCAGGCCAATGGCCTGGTCAGGATCAAGCCGCCCTTCGGGCGGTCTGCTTTCCCAAACAGGGCTTTCGACAGTTACGTTGGATTCATTTTGGGCACCGGTTCCAATTGCTGTTACATAGAATCAAATCGCAATATCACAAAAAAGGACAATCTTGAACCTGACAGAGAGCAGGTTATAAACGTTGAGTCCGGCTCATTTGGAAAAGCACCGAGAGGGAAAATCGACCTGATGTTGGATGAATCGACTCTTGACCCCGGCAGATACACCTTTGAGAAGATGTTTTCAGGTGCCTATTTGGGAACGCTCTGTCTGAAAACCCTCCAGGAAGCAGGCCGACAGGGCTTTTTTTCAAAGGCCGTGACTGAGGAACTACTTGCTATCGAGGATATGGGGACGAAGGACGTAAACAGCTTCATGCGGTATCCTCAGGGGGATAATCCGCTGGCCAGGAGTTGCGCAAAGGGAACCGAACAGGACCGTGCAACGGTATGGTACGTGCTGGATGGCCTCATAGAAAGAGCGGCCAGGTTGACTGCGGTACTGTTGTCTTCCGTGGTGCTAAAGATAGATAAAGGCCAAGACCCGTGCGTACCTGTTTGTATCACGGCGGAGGGTACAACGTTCTATGAATTGAAATCCCTCAAGGAAAGAGTTGAGTGTTACTTAAAAAGCTTTCTGCAGGATAAGCATGGTCGGTTTATTGAGTTAGTCAGTGCGGAAAATGCGACGCTGATCGGCGCCGCTATCGCGGGTTTGACGAATTGACGCGGAACATCCGCAGGACATAAGAAAATGTAACTATTGTTAAGGAGGTCTGATCATGAAAACCTACTGCTACTTTCTGGTTGTATTGTTCACAATAGCTCCTCTTGCCTGCACCTTGTCGGTTTACGCAGGCACAGGTGCCGTGCAGGCTGGTGGGCCCCGCCCATTGGACGGGCGGGGTGAGCCGATTTTCATTCCCGTCAAGATCGACGGCCCTGCACACGACCCCGCCAATCACAGCTATTGGTTTGGTCCGTTTTGTGAATGCGCTTCGGTTCTGGACGTCGATGGTGATGGTGACCTCGATATTGCCTCCGGCCGGAACTGGTATGAGGTCCCAAATTGGGTCAAGCACGCGAACTTTCGTGACGGGGCAGAGACTAACGGCCCGGAGACGGATGACAACAGCGAGTTTGCAATGGACGTCAACTTTGACGGGCGAATGGATATCGTAAGCTCGGGCTGGATGTTTATGAAGGGGGCCTTTTGGTACGAGAATCCCGGCAACAACCCCCGTTTTCACGGGGGCAAGCCTGCCCCTGCAACAGCAGGGGTCGTCTGGAAATCTACAAGGATTCATACGGCTCTAAATATGGAAGGCGTAATCCACGGAGACATCGACGGTGACGGTGACGACGATATCTTATGCAATCACTGGTCCCTGGTAAAAGGCCAGGGCATGACATGGCTTGAGCACATCGACAGAGAGCCTTGGTTTGTAGAGCATGTCGTAGGTACTCAGGGCGATGTTCACGGCAACGGTTTAGGTGATATCAACGGCGACGGCCGAGTCGACATTGTCACGCCAGTTGGCTGGTATGAGCAGCCCGGGCGCGCGACGGACATGCCGTGGAAGTTTCATGCCGACTACCGATTCGAGCCTGCCAGGGGCAGAGGAGGCGCCGCTTCGCACCCCATCCTTGTGCACGATGTGGATGAGGATGGCCTGAATGACATCATCATCGGTTCTGCTCACGCATACGGCCTGGCTTGGCTGGAACAGACCGTTGATGGCAGTGGCAAGCGCACCTTCAAAACGCACTGGGCTGACACCGAATTTAGCCAGTTTCATACATTGGCTCTGGGAGATTTGAACGGTGACGGCAAGGCAGACCTGGTTACCGGTAAGCGCCTGTTCGCTCATCACGGCGACGACATTGGGGCCTTCGAGCCGCTGTACGCCTTCTGGTACGATATCAAGGGCGGCGAGTTTGAGCGGCATGTCCTTTCTTTCAACCATCTGCCGCATTACCTGGATGAAGAGGGAATTAATCCACCGCCTAATTACGTGGTCAGCGTTGGAATGAAGCTCAATATTGCGGATATGAACAAGGACGGACGTAACGATGTAGTCATCGCAGGAAAGGGCGGCCTCTATGTGTTTTACAACCACGGCTTCCCCACGACACCGCCCCGCGCCCACAAGCTGCCGCCGCATGAGACATATCCCACGTGGAGGTCATGGCCGCAATACGACATTCTGTTTAATACTAAGGACTTTACCGGCTGGAAAGTGCCCGATGGTGACAACGGGCATTGGAAGGTCATCAACGGCGTAATCGACTACGACGCAATGTCTGAGGCAAAAGGTAACAAGAGTCTCTGGACCGAAGAATCATTCGGCGACTATGCCCTCCATGTCGAATGGCGATTCAAGCGCACCTCCGGCCTGTATCAGATGCCTACAATCCTGCCTGACGGTTCGCTCAAGACTGATGCCGACGGTAACGTAATCAAGACGCCAACGCCTAATGCCGACTCCGGCATCTTACTTCGCGGCACAGGTGGAAGCCAGGTAAACCTATGGTGCTGGCCGATAGGCTCAGGCGAGCTCTGGTCGGTTCGGAATAACAAGAAACTTTCGCCGGAGCTTCGCGCTGCGGCCGTACCCAAAGTGCCGGCCGATAACCCGGTGGGTCAATGGAACTCCATGGATATCACTATGGTAGGCGACAGGGTAACGGTAATGCTTAACGGCAAGATTGTAATCGAGAATGCCCGGATACCCGGCATTGCAGAGGAAGGCCCCATAGGTTTGCAGCACCACGGGGGCATCGACAAAAGAACAGGCAAACATGGCCCGGCCTCCAGCCTGATTCAGTTCCGGAATATCTGGATAAAGCGACTGGAAAAAAAGAAACCGCGGGCAGCGGCTAAACCCACACCGCGAACTGATGCACAGGGATTTGTTACACTCTTTAACGGTAAAGACCTCAGTGGCTGGCTCACGGGGCCCGACAACGCCTGGATTGTGAAGGACAACATCCTCACCGTCAGGCGCGATATGGATGGCAGAGAGCATAACTACGACTATCTCTGGACAAAGGATACCTACGGAGATTTTATTCTCGACCTGGAGTTCAAAGTCATCGAAGGCACTAACAGCGGTATCTTCTTCCGTACATCGGATTTGAAGGACCCCGTTTATACTGGTATCGAAGTCCAGGTATGTAACTCTTACGGCAGGGATAGGGTCAACAAGAAAGGCACCGCTGGAGCAATTTACGATTGCCTCGAACCTACAAAAAACGTAATCAGCAAGCCCGGTCAGTGGAACCGCTGCATCCTTACCTGCAAAGGCAGTAGCATCAAGGTCGTGCTCAACGATGAGCAAGTCATCGATATGGATTTGGACCGCTGGACAATACCGCACAAGAATCCTGACGATACGAACAACAAGTTCGGTCGCGCCTTGAAGGACTTTGCCCGTGTCGGCCATATAGGATTGCAGGACCACGGCCGGCCGGTTTGGTATCGCAATATACGGGTTAAACGTCTGTAAATGAAAATCAAGTTTCAGATTGGCAGGTGGTATATCACGTATGTATCAAGGGAGAAAAGCATTATGCGAAAGATATTAATAACAATAATGACAGTGGCGCTCTGTGCTGTAGTTTCGGGCTGCGCCGGTTCTTTCGAGGCGGTCGAGAATAAGGATTGTTATCATCTGGCACCCGACAAACATGGAGTGGTTCTCAAGAGCCCGACCGGAAAGACAGTATTTCGCTACATGACCGTAAAGCCCAAGAAGACAAATTTGGCAGCTAATAGCGTCTGCTGTTTTCATCCGCTCAACACGCCTTCCGGAGAACGACTGACAGCCCTGGCTCCCGGTGACCATCATCATCACCGAGGTGTCTTTCTTGCCTGGCATACGATGGACTTTCGAGAGAAAGCCGACTTTTCAAAGTTCGGCCCAACCGGCCCAACTTACGGCTGGAACATCTACCGTGCCGATTACTGGGGCTGGGGGGAGTTCGCACCCACTCAAGGCAGAATCATCAAGAACCGCGAAGTTGATTTGGTCAAAGCAGATGCTGAAGAAGCTGATTTGAGGATTTACAACGACTGGGTAACTAACGAACGAGTGATGATGACCGAACATACTTCGGCAAAGGTCCGTGAGCAGGATGGAGTTTATGTCATTGACCTCGATTACCGACTTACCCCGATGCTTGATCTGACATTGAATCATACGGCCTTCGGTGGATTCTGCGTGCGTGCAAGAAACGACGGTGACTCCTATTACGCCACCGCCGATGGGAAGGTTGAGCTTCCGGACCCCCATTACTCAGTTCCGGAGCTGAACTGGCCCGCCAAGCGATGGTATGACTACACGATAAAGCTCAACAATGGCAAAACAATTGGCGTTGGTGTCATTGATCACCCGGACAATCCGCCGGCGACCTGGCACAATCCGCGTTATGTCTGGATGGTCAATCCATGCATCGTCGCGCCGAAAGGCGTCCCTTTCGGGACTGCCGGGCCGGTTCAGGTGAAAAAAGGCAAAACGCTCCGCCTTCGTTATCGTCTCGTTGTTCATGACGGCCCAACACCCGTAGAGCTGCTCAAAAAGCTCTCAAGTCGCTGGTAGTTATCACAAATAAAAGGAAAGGCAGTAAATATGAAAGAAAAGACAAAAAACCGAAAGATTTCACGAAGACATTTCCTCAAAACTTCAGCAAGCGCAGCATCCTTGGCGGCGCTGAGTGTCGGGACACCTGTACCCGCGTTTTCTGTGCGGGCAGCACAGGTGCGGGCACAGGCCAAGCTCTACGCAGCCGGTAGTGACGTCATTCGAATAGGCCTAATTGGTTGCGGTGGCCGCGGTGCCGGAGCTGTTGTCAGCGCCCTGACCGTAAATCCCAACGCTAAGCTGACCGCAATGGCTGAGGCATTTGGCGACCGCCTCCAAAATACTCGAAAGTCCCTCAAGAGAAAAATGAAGGAGCAGGTCGCTGTGGATGACGACCATTGCTTCACCGGTTTCGACGGGTATCGAAAACTCATCGCCAGCGGCATCGACGTAGCTATCCTGGCGTCACCGCCGCATTTCCGTCCCATCCACGCAGAAGCATGTGTCAACGCCGGCGTCCACGTCTTCGCTGAAAAACCCATGGCGGTGGACGCTCCGGGGGTGCGCCGAATATTAGCTGCGGGCCAAAAAGCACGCCGGAAGAACCTAAGCTTTGTCAGCGGTTTTGAGACACGCTATGGCGATAACGCCCGCGAGGCGATGAAGCGTTTGCACAACGGCGCTATTGGCAAAATCCTTTCTATCGAGGGAATCTACAATATTGGTTATCTTTGGCACCGTGGCCGACAGCCGGATTGGACCGAAATGGAGTTTCAGTTGCGGAACTGGTATTACTTCACATGGCTTTCCGGTGACCACATCGTTGAGCAGCACGTTCACCAGATGGACATGGTGGGCTGGATTATGCACGAAGAACCACCGCTATATGCATGGGGTATGGGTGGCCGGCAGGTTCGTACCGAACCTAAATACGGTGACATCTTCGACCATCATGCTGTTGTTTATGAGTACGCCGATGGCGCGCGTTATTATGCCTTCTGTCGCCAGCAGGCTAATTGTTTTAACAGGGTGTCGTTCACGGTCCAGGGCAGTAAGGGCCGGATGACTGGTTGGGGTAGGTACATCATTGAAGGAGAAACTAACTGGGATTCCGGAAGACAGCAAACGCATCCCGAAATCAACACATTCAAGGAGATGTTTGCCGGTATGCAGGCAGGTAAGCCAATCAACGACAGTGTAGCCATGGCTCGCAGCACGATGCTGGCTATTCTCGGGCGAATGGCTACTCACAGCGGCCAGCAGATTACCTGGGAGCAAGCGTTCCAGTCGAAGAAGGTCCTGGCTCCGAAGCGCTACGCCTGGGACGTAGTGCCGCCGGTTCTTCCTGGTCCGGACGGCAAATACCCGTACCCTATCCCCGGCGTAACCAAAGCCTTGTAAGGATACCTAATCACAAAGCTCAGTTTTGGTACAGGACAGGCAGAATTTATGAAGGCCGGCATTTTTAAGTTGTGAATTCTTAGTTTTGAATTCTTAGTTGGAATAATGCTGAAGACCGAAGACTGGCTCGTTTTTGGGCTGGCCTTTTCCTTTGCTCGGGTTCTGAATCGAGTACAGGTCAGGTCGGGGGCAATTTTTTATACTTCTCGGCATAGCCAATTTTCTCTGGCTACAATATTGTGAGGTGAGACAGTGTAAGCTCTGTTGACTTCTTCAAGAAGCCGCCATCGAGCACTGTCCCTAACTTTCCGAAGAGTTCGCCGAATGTCCATGCGTAAGGAGTGTGTCAGCAATTAAATCCAAGTTCTTTTTTACATCAGGGTGCACTTCAGGAGGCTCAAAAAGCTCTGCGATTTGATAGTAGTCTTTCTTTGGGACATTCAGGTCGACGGATGCGAACAGTTTGGGGAGTATTTCTTTGCTTGCCGCAATTTTTCTGAGAAACGGATTATCGCCCAGAGGCTCTTCATAGGCCTTGGGGGGAAATTCCTCAGTGAGGAATTGTTTAGCCTTTTGAATGGTCGCTGATTTGAAAAGTTCGGGCTGCGTCGTAATGGTTTCTATGTATCGAAGAAGTGCGTTTGGAACGAGAAGGTAGTTCTCGATTTCGTACCGGTGCCATCTAACGATTTGCAGCCCACTGGCTGCGACATCGTGTTCAGGAAGGCCCTTATTATCGCGGTCCAGGAAGAGTATGCCACGAATATTGGGGTAAATTGCTTGAAGGGCGAAGAAGTGGGCTTTGGCCTCGCGCGGATGGCTCCCACGGATCGCGCGGTGAAAGCGATTGTCGAAGAAGTTGTTGGACTGGTGTTTGAGGACCTTCGCAAAGGACGATAGGATATTGATATCGGAATCGGACTCAACGTAGAGTATGTTATGCTCACTTTCAGCGTCAAGTATATCCAGAGACGACAGGCGGCGTAGAGCTTCGCGGACCTGATCGCGTTCTTCTTCGACATGAATACAGTGGGGTTTTCCATAGAAGGACAAGATTTGCTGGGGAGTCGTCTCTTCGAGGATTATTTCGGAATGGGTTGAGACGATTAACTGGCAGTTTCGACGGCGTGCTACACTGCGCAGGCGCTCGTACACTTGTCGTTGAAGTATTATGTGTTCATGTGCATCAGGCTCGTCAACAAGAAGAACAGAGGCCTCTCTAGCATAGATGAATCCGAATAATGTTAGGACTTGATGGAAACCACTACCGGCGGAAGCCAGATCGAATGGTCTACGACTTTCGGGAGGGTGGTACTCAAGAACGATGAATGGGTCAGTGTCCAAATAAGACGGATCAAGTATCTCACAGTCAAACAATTCCTTGATGTCTTGCTTTAACTGCTTCCAGTTTTCTTTCGATTGTTGAAATATCTCCAAAAGGAGATTGCGCAGAATATCTCCGGGTTTCCCCTGGCCAATAAGAAGATTCTGATATCCATGGTCGTATTTGGTCTCTTCGGCACCTATCCCAGAGAATGGTGGTATATGAACAACCTGCGTCTGAACTGCTCCTTCCGGCAACTCAGTCAACGGCTTGCCATCTTTGTCGAGGAGTTTGATATAGATTTGTTCACGGCTAGAGTATCGAAGGGCAACATTGATATGCCAAGACGGACCTCCAGGTTCTCTGCCCTCTACCCCTATCGCGACAAGCTTAGGTTGGCCGGGCTTGGTGTTGGGGTCGTCTTCCCTTGAGTATGCAGTAGCCCTGTCGGTCCAGAGAAGGTTCATCTCTCGCAGTGGAATAGCTGTGAAGTCCTTTCTCGAGACGGGGACGCCAGTGCGAAGAGCAGCTTTAGATTTAGCTATTCCTCTCTCTTGGCGCCAGCGCTGTACTCCAAGGTTCCATACTGCAACTGCTTGGAGGAGTGTTGACTTGCCAGAGTTGTTAGGGCCGGCAAGGACTACAGTATCTCCGAGGTCGAATTCTTCTTTGTCAAACTTCTTGAAATATTCCAAGGTTACTTTTCTGATCATTATTACTCCCTGAACACACAGAACAAACAGATTTAGTTATGAGCTGCCATGTAGCTACTAGTTTACATCAAGCTGCCGTATGGAACAAGAAAATATCAAGCTGTGGTCCGGCGTCAAGAGCAATTTTTCGATTTTACTGATGATTTTAAGGCTCAAGTTAAGGACCCCTCAAGACAAGTAATACCGTTCGCCTTTTGGGTGAGACCGATGGAAAGTAAAAACCAAAAAGGCAAAATTGAAAAGCGAGGTAGGATTGGGCTTGCCATACTGACGTGATGAAAGTATTATATGACATTATGCTGGATTACATACGTGTCAAGTCATAGCAGAGTGACGGTTGCTGAAATTTAAATAAAGGGATCCTATTATGAGTAGAAAAGGAATCACTCGGCGTGAATTCATCAAAGGCACGGCTGCTTTGGCCGGCGCCACCTTATTGTCATCTTGTAATATTGGTCCTTTAGCCATAGGGCGCAAGCCAACGGCTGTGGATCAGGTCCCGCTGGGCAAGACGGGATTGAAGCTGAGCCGGCTTGGCTTCGGTACCGGCAGCAAGGGCGGCAGCATTCAGCGGGCTCTGGGGGCTAATGAGTTTAACAGGCTGATACGATATGCGTATGACCAGGGGATTACGTATTTCGACACAGCGGAGAGCTACAGAACCCACACAATCCTCGGAGAGGCGATCAAGGGCCTCCCACGGGAGAAGCTGTTCATCCAGTCAAAGATGCCCGGAGTTCCCGAGAAGCCTCTGGAAGTGCTCGATCGCTATCGTAAGGAGCTGGGTGTCGATTACATCGACAGCCTGCTGGTCCACTGTGGGGTCAAGGCCGACTGGGACGAGGGACGAAAACGACTGCTGGATGCCTTCGAAGAGGCAAAAGCCAGGAAGATCATACGCGCCCACGGTGTCTCGTGCCATACGCTGCCCGCTTTGACGAAAGCTGCCCGGTTGGATTGGGTTGACGTCAATCTGGTGCGGATCAATCCGCAAGGCGCCCACATTGATACCACAGTTGAGCAATGGGATGCCGAGAGCAATGCGTCCTATTTGCCTGCGGTGCTGGAGCAAATCAAGGTCATGCGTCAGAACCGCCACGGTGTCATAGGCATGAAAATCATCGGCAACGGTGATTTCACACAGCCCGAGGACCGCGAGAAGTCCATACGCTTCACCATGCAGTCAGGTTTGGTGGACGCGGTTGTGATAGGCTTCAAGAGCACCGCGGAAATCGATGAGGCCATTCTGCGTATCAATCGTGCTCTTGCCCAGACCGCGTGAAAGCGCTATTCAGTAATAGCCTTCATCCGAACAAGCAGAGCGAAGCCAAAGTATATAATCATGGGTGAGCGGGGAGGGGGAGATTGTAAGCTAAGGTAAAATATGGAAACCGATGACGGTAGAAATGGAAAGCTTTGCAGCAGTCAGCAGCATCCCGAGGACGAGATCAACGAATATCAGGCGAAGTTCAAGGCCCTGTTCGACAATGTCAGCAGCGGAGTGGCGATATACGAAGCGAGAAACGACGGCGAAGATTTTGTCTTTGTGGATTTTAACGCGGCGGCCGAAGAGATCGAACAGATCAAAAAAGAAGAGCTGATAGGTAAAAGTGTCACTGAGGTCTTTCCCGGAGTCAAGGAGTTCGGCCTCTTTGATGTTTTCCGCCGAGTCTATAAGACAGGCACGCCGGAACACCACCCCGTTTCAATATACAAAGATGAAAGGGTCACAGGCTGGCGAGAGAACTATGTATATAGATTGCCGTCAAGGCAGGTTGTGGCTATATACGATGATGTTTCCGCACGCAAACGCAGCGAACTAATGACTCGGATGACCGATCAGTGCTTCCGCGCCATTGCGGACTACACTTATGACTGGGAGGTCTGGGTCGGTCCGACCAGCCGAGTTCTGTGGACGAATCCGGCGGTAAAGCGTGTCACCGGCTACAGCATAAAAGAGCTTATGGCTATGTCGGATTACCCGACATCGGTCATTTACGAAGAAGACCGTGAACGGATGGGCAGAGCTTTTCGCTCGGCCCTTAAAGGCAGTACGGGCAACGATGTCCAGTTCAGGATAGAGCGCAAGGATGGTAAGATAATCTGGGCGGCGATGTCCTGGCAGCCAATATATGACGACAAAGGCAATTCGCTGGGACACCGAGAGAGCATTCGGGACATCACCGCACGCAAAGAGGTTGAACAAGCCCTGGAAAAGGCTGAGCAAGAAAAAAAGAGGGAGGGTCCGAAACAATAACAAGACCTTTCCAGGCATACACCCGTGAAAAGTGGACATCCCTGTCGGGACAGCTGGTTTGAAGTAAGTGCCTAAAGTTGTAGATTATATTTTCACTTTAGCTCACTTTAGGCACTTTAGCTCACTTTAGGCACTTTTAATACTCGATAATGAGTGTAGATACTCTTCGATGTTGGTGTAACCATCTCCGTCAAGGTCGCCATTTCCATCAGAAGCTTCCCCTGGATCCAATCCCATCTCCAATTCCCAATCGTCGGCCATGCCATCATTATCTGAATCAATTGGCGGACTCCCACTTGCGAGCTTGGGATAGCCACCGACCTCGTCCGGGGAATCGATGATTGGGCCGCTCCCCTTCTTCACATCGTTCACTACGCGACGATCAATCGCATCGCGTTGCGGTGCTGTCGCCCCTGCTCCCGCCGGCACCTTGTCCAGTGACTCGGCTGCACTGTCCGTAGTAATAGGGGCAGTTGCGAATTTGGTGAAGCTGCGATATTTTTCCGGTGCGACTCCCTCCTCTCCCCAGCCGAAGCCGACAAGCGCCCACTCGTCCATGTTCGGGTCGGAACGATGCGGGCCAAGATTGACTTGCACATAAATTCTGGGATTACCTTCGGGGAAAAGGATTTCGTACGGGCCTCTCTGAGTCGATGGCCCTGGAATGAAGTAGTTCCCGATGAAGTTCAAAAAAGTATTCGAGTCGTAGTCACTTATCTCCCCCGGCAGCACTCCCCAGTTATAGATGACATTGTTCACGATGTCGTGGGTGCCTCCCTGGGAGATTAGCGGATTGCGGAAATCGTTGTGCGCCAGAAGGTTGGGTTGCAGAGCACGGCCCCAGGTGGTTACGCCACGCCACCCGTCGGCCTCTGTAGGATGCCGATGGGAGCGTAATCCACGTAAAGATCCTTGGGAATGGGGAAAGAGCAGGTAAGAGGTTATGACCAATCGCTTGTTGAGCAAATCCGTGCGTGCTCCCTGGCACCTGTAACGAATTCCGTGGAATACAAACCAACAGAAAAGGGCTCCTGATGAATCGAACGTTCGACTATGCTCAGATGGCCTACCTGATGCTGCCGAGGCCATTTATGGTTGAACGGGGAGTATTCTTTATGACAACTATCATACGATACATAGTCGCATCTGTTGCTGTCGGTGTTCTGCTGCTGGCAACGGCATCGGCAGGTGCCGAAAAAACACGGATTTCCATTGCCGATGGCCAATGGCGTCTCAATGGGGGGGTAACGTATCCTGGGACGCCGGCTGAAGGGCTGTTGATGAACGTGCGGATGGTCAACGCTGTCTTTGAGGACAAACACGGCGCCTCATGGGGATTTATGCACGATAAGATCAACCAGCATTTTCCCTTTCATTTCAAAGGGAGCGAGGATGATCCCCCGGTCTATGCCGGGTTCAGGCAGTTGACAAGTCTATCCTCAGATAGGGATGATGCGGCAGAAGAAAAGAGCTATTTTCCGCCGCCGGAATCCAGAGGCGGCTGGAGAAGACTCGATAAGACCGACGAAATCAGACGAATTGCCGGCATAGATCCCGATAGACTGTCCGAACTGAAGGACTGGCTCCTGGCATCCGACAAACGCAACTTTGCGGCAGTGGTTGTCCGTAACGGTTACATTGTGCTCGAAGTGGAGCGGGGCAACAGCGCCAAAACCGACTCGCGCCGGGTGGCTTCCGTTTCAAAAGCAATCTGCGCTACCGTCCTGGCCATCGCCTCACAGCAGAGCCAACAGGGTCTGACGCCAAAGAAGATGACTTTTGACGACCCGGCGTTTCGGTTCATACCCTGGGCCTATCCCCTGAGCGACCCACGCAAGGAGAAGATTACGGTCAAACAATTGTTTAATCATACCTCCGGTATCTGCCCTGAGGCGACCGGGGCAAGCAACCGTGGAACGTGGGAATACATCCTTGGGCATAGCGGGGACCCGAAAACAGCAAGGCTCGCATTCGACCCCGGCACGGCGTCCGGCTATTCCACCCACGCCTTACATCATGCTTCGCTTATCTGCGAGAATGTCACGGGCACGCCCTATGACCGGTTCGCCATCCGGGCGTTATTCAAACCCTTAGGCATCGAGCATTGGTGGTTCCAATATTTCGATGGCGGAAAGGAATATGGGCGGCATCCCTCCCATGCGATGGGTATGCCGGCGCGCGATCTGGCGCGAATTGCGTATTGCATGCTTCACAGCGGCCGCTGGAAAGACAAACAGGTAATTCCGAAATGGTTTGTCGAACAGACCGCAGCGCCCACGCACAAGGTAAAAGGACTGGAAATGCGCTTCAAGATCAATGCTGAGACATTCTCCCACGGTTGGCAGTTGCCCAGTCGTTTGAGAGACGCGAGCGGCCGCGGTATGCCCGGGGACGCACGTTACAAACCAGGCTCCGGCGGCCAGCTCATCCCCTTCGTACCCAGCCTGGACCTCGTGGTCACGCGACAGACTGGCAGCAGCGGCTCTTGGGAGTATGAGGAGTACTTGCGCCGGGCGTGCGCGGCGGTTATGCAGAAGGCCAAGTGAATTCCGACGGAACGATGTAACTAAGTGGAACAACGAGATCACAGAATTTATATCTCATCGCGTTTCTCCTTGGAAATCGAGTAATGTGCGAAAGCGCAACGGCATATGGATTTTCTTCCGGCAAGTGTTTGACGCTCATCGAGGGTGCCGCACCTCCTTCTCCCAGTCGGCAAGCATTGCTTTGAGCCGCCTGACTTCCTCTGGCCGTTCCTCCAGCAGACTGCGGGTTTCGCCGACATCTTCCTTTAAATCAAAGAGGTACTCCTCCGTCCGGCCACCGTCGGTGCGTCGAATGTACTTCAAGTCTCCATCTCGCACTGCCCGCCATGTCCTATCACCGCGCCGTCCTCTCCAAAAGAGCGTCCTTTTCCGGGGCGGTCGGCCTGTTTCCACCAGCTTGAGGATATCGAGCCCGTCGAACTCGCGACCGGGAGGCACTGTAGCTCCAGCGATGCGCACGATAGAGGCGGAAAAGTCCATGGTGATGCACACCTGCTCATTGACCACTCCTTTAGGAATCACCCCGGGCCGGCGCGCCACCGCCGGCACACGAATACCACCTTCGAAGGTGCTGCCCTTGATCTTTGACAGAGGCGCGTTGCGGGCACTGCCGGTGCCGCCGTTGTCGCTGCTGAAGATGACCACCGTGTCCTGCGTCAGCCCCTTGTCATCGAGCACTTTCAGTATGCGCCCAATGCACTTGTCCATATGCTCGATCATGGCAACATACACATCAGGCGGCGCTTGCCCCTGTTTCCATAGCGGCGAGTCTAACGGCAACGGATCCGGGCGATAGTCGTCAGGACCCTGGAACGGTGAGTGCGGGGCGGTGTACGGCACATATAGAAAGAAGGGTCCGTCCGCGTGTCTTTCTATGAATTTAATCGCTTCGTCCGTAGCAAGATCGGTGAAATGACCTTCACGCCGTATGGGATCGCCGTTGAGAAATAGGTTATAGCCCGCCACGGTGTCGAGGTAATGGAAATAGTCCATTCCGCCGCCGATACAGTAGAAGGCATGGTCGAAGCCGTGAAGATGCGGGGCGAACTTCGGTTCGTATCCCAGATGCCACTTGCCGGTAATTGCCGTCGCGTACCCGGCGTCCTTCAGCATTCGCGCTATTGATGTCTCTTCGACAGGCAGCCCCAGGTCGTGTGTCTCTCGAAGGCGAATCGCATCATCATATCGACCCACGTTGCCGGTCCCAATCGCACACTCCAGTCCACCAACCCGGTGCTGGTATCGGCCGGTCAAAAAGGCTGTCCGTGTCGGACTGCATTCCGGACCGTTCGCATAGTACTGCGTGAACCGTACTCCTTCGGCAGCCATTCGGTCGATCACCGGGGTCTTAATATCTTGACGGCCGTAACATCCTAAGTCGCCATAACCGAGGTCGTCGGCCAAGACAAAAACAATATTAGGTTTCTGCCGAAAGGCATCCCTGTCGGGACTGGCACGGGGCGCAGCCCGCGCTGGAGTATCACAGCCAGCGAGCAGTAATGGCGCTGCTATCGAAGCGGTTGAGAGACCTGCTGTCTTGAGAAATTCCCTTCGCGTCTGATTATTCATTTCTCACTCCCCATAGTATGAGACATGTTGGTAGTTGAGGGAAGGCCGCTTACGACAGAAGCTTCATCCGATGCTAAGTGTCTCGCAGCGCCCCGAACTGTCGCGTATAGCCGGCGTTCTGACGGATTTGGTTGTGATACCGGGGGTACATGCCGACAATCACGCCATCGGTCGGCTTGAGATGCTCGAAGGCAAATTTGAACGCCGCCTCGACTTTATAGTCGCGGCCGCACATCCGACCAGCCGCCAATATCTTGAAGCCAAGACAAGGCTGGTCAACCTGTCGGACTATTTTAGTCATCTCAAGAGGATCGGAAGCGAAAAACGAGTAGCCGACCTGGACAGTGACCACCGGCGGCATTTTCTTCAGTTCCTCCGGAGTCCTGGTTAGGTAGTAAAAGCAAGTCATAAATAGATCGACCTGCCAGCCTTCGTCGGCGATTTGCTTGATGCAATCAGGATTGTGGGCCGAAACACCCGCCGGCACACCGGCGTCCTGGACACGTTTTACAAAATCGTGGACCTCCCGGCTTCTTCCCTCCCGGAACAGCTTGTCGGTAACTCCTCCGTGATGGACGATAGCGATGGGCTGAGTGTCCTGGACCACCTTCTCGATCGAAATGCGCTCCGGTCCGCCGGCGTGCAGGCAGATAAACTTCATCTTCGATCCCCGCTCCCTCAACTCTCGAAAGACATCACCCATTTGTTCCGGGTGACTGAACTGATGGGTATTGATACCCTCACGTTCGCACGTCCAAAGGAATTCGACTATTCGCTCGGGCGTGAAATACTCTTGCATGTGCCGGTCCAGAATGGGGCCCATATATGAGTATCCGCTGATGGGATTCGAGCCGGCGATCAGCCGCGTGATGCTGTGGTCGCCAAGACGTATCGTTGGCAGCGGAGGCGCGGGCGAGGCCCGCCCATCGGATGGGCTGGCCGAGGCGGCCTCCGCTGATGGAGTATGCTCTGCCCGGCGCGTGCTGCCAATAGCAAACGCCGAACCGGTTGCAGCCGCCGAAAGCCCCAAGAGAAACTCCCTACGACCAATTATTTGTGCTTCTGCCGACAGGCATCCTGCGGAGTGTATTTCTGAATCCATGTTACTCTCCTAAAACCGTTAATACAGCACTCAGCCACCTGTGCCTGCGCCACCTGTGTCGAGGCAAACACAGGTGCAGGCACCACCCACAGACCTGTCCCCATATAAAGTGCGCAAACTCCGTTCCCGTGGGTTGCTCCCTGTTCGAGTGGCTGTCACCTTGAAAAAATACGTCCTATACTACTCTGCGAAGTAGCGCTTCGCTACGTAGCACGAGCTTGTCATCGCAGGACTTACATACACTTAAAACGCGGTGCCAATTGTACTATCTTGCCGGTCTAAGTACCACAAGAAACCTTCGTTGTCGCAGCGGGTAAATATTCATCAGGCCCTAATCAGAGTCTGTTCCCTGTCGTCTGCCATCTGTCTTCTGTCCTCTGCTCTGGAGATTGTCCCCGGTGTATGCTCACTTGCTTTTCTGCCGGGGATCTATGCTCACTTGCTTTTCTATCGGCGATCCAGATTATCATGCGTCTGCGGTCTAACCGAACGAGTTCGCCTCGAGAGGCAATCCAGAAAGCATTTGGAGTCTCAATCACACCATGATAACTGTCGCCACCCAGAGGACCTACAACCCAGTTACCATCCTTCGGCGCCGGAAAGAGTACCCAGCTTTGTACCCAGGATCTGGACTTTTCAGACTCTACATCATTAAGCTCCCATAGATATGATGAAGGCTCCAACTGCATCCTGTTTAATCCTTCGTAAGGTAACGCTTTGAACGAGATTTCACCGGTGGCCAGGTCGTATCGACCGCGCTGAATAGTCGAAGATAGCTGATCATTGCGTGGACCCTGGCGAAGAATTGTTAAAGATTGTCCATCAGAAGATGGGTCGATACGTAAGATATCTCCTTCAATGATCCGACGCCATTGGTCTGGACCGAGATATACACCTTCCCGGCTGGCTACGAAAAGTTTGTTACCTATAGCAACCAAATCATGTCCAGCCCTACGAAAATCGGTGCGATCAGCCAATTCGGGTATTTCAATCGGGAACTCCCATTTACTTCTTATGAAGCAGCCGAAACCGGATTCTCGGAAGATCTCAACCTCACGTTGATAATAAGGGAATTCCATGGCAGCAGATCTGTTAGGACGTACCTTGAACAGAACCCACACATCACCGTTCGTCATGACTCCCATTCGCCGGACTGGACATCTGGTCCCGATCTGTTCCGGGCTTATATACGACCATTTCAATGTTTTTTCATTGAAGACACTGATACCCTGCTGACCGATTACTCCAAACGATTGATTGGTATATCCAATCCACAACTCTGTATCGCGGCAGGCCGCTGTGCTAAGCGAAGGATTCTTTAACTGTGTTTGTGGATCGAGAAACCTCCAGCTTTGGCTTTTATCCTCCCACCGATGCACACCACGATTACTTGTTACAAGGATTTCATCCCTCTCCTCAAGCATATCGATAAGTCGGTCGGCATTGAAGTCTTTGTATAGTTCAAATGCCCGCCACTTACCAGTATGAAGATCAAGTGATGAAACGCATCCGTCCAGTTTATAGTCAAAATTAAATGCAAGTCGCGGCGAACTATAACCGGAAAACAAAAACACCCTCTCAGAGGAGCCGGCCAGCCGTAAAGGCATCTCGGTAGGCGATTCTTTTTGGTTGCGAGATCCTTTAGCGAGTGGCAAGGGCTTGACAAATACTGTCCATCCACCCTTAGCAAGTCTTGCAAGCACTATAGCCGACGTCTTTGGGCGATAGATACCTACAGTTATTCCCATACCATAATTAATTTTATCTCCTTCAACCTCATTTCCCTCACGGAATCCAATCCAAAGTTCATCGCCGATAGTTTCCATAAGCGTAATCCAACGGACAGAGTGACCTTTAATAGTTTTAACATGTTCCCAGCGATTCGTCTTTGGATCGAATCGTGACAGGCCGCCCAAATCCCAACGATCCCTTTTAGGTTCATAAATGTCAGTACAACTGGCCCATAGCGAGCCCTGTGACGTAACTAATCGCGTTACAATGTTGGAAGCCAGGCCGCTGGACATTGTATAACGCCTTGGTCTCTGTCCCGGAACATCGGCCTGGAGATAGCTTTCAGCGTTTAGACGAGCTAAGATTCCGCTCCAGGTGGAATAAGATCCAGTGCGATTATTATAGCCTTCTTTCTGGATAATCTTCAGGAAATCAGCCGGTTGGTATGCCCGCCATGTACAGCCTTCAAATTCAGTAGAACAAGCCTCCTCAAACTTCAATTTCTCCTGCATACCCGGCGTTCTTATCCGCCTTCGGGTTAATATACCTGGCCCAATGAGACGGTTATCAGCACGTGATGAGCCGGCTTTGGAAAATGCCTCCGAACGAATCTCAGGCCAACCATCAGCTACGTCAAACCGTGCTATTCTTTCTCCGTTTTTTCTATTAAAAACAATGCCGCAACGACCATAATCCACAGCGATGTTATTATCGTTTACCTTAATCCCGCGAGGCTCGCCGGCATAGACAAAAACCTGTACGGCATCATTCGGTATCGCAGTACCAGCCTGGGCGAGAGAGTTGTCCTGAATCTGTCGGAGTTCAAGACCCTGACAAGCTTCAGTCAACACTATAGCGAGCCATAACCAGCCCACAGCTACAATACTTATTAAGTGAGCGTAATGCTTTAATACAACTGTCCTGTTGTTCGTCACCAATCTGCACATCAGATCCACTCCTTAGCTCTACTGCCTGAGCCCGGCCTAAGATAATTCCGGATATAGTACTTATCAGCATGAAGACATGGAACAAGCTGCGCTTGTCAAGCGTAAATGGGACCATGGTGAATACCTATCTATCCTCTTGAAAAACAAGCATTTACATCTCCAAAACTCCTCTTTCGCATTTTAGGCTATAGAAAAACGCTTCGTCTATACTAAAGACGCCAAAACCACAAATCCAAGATGTCTCGCTCGCTAAATCTAAAGAATAATTACACTATTGATATGGAATTTTCAAGAAAAAAAGTTCATTTTTTTACCGGTTTTTTTTGACTTTTGTTTGAAAACATGTTAAAATACCCCCATGTTCGCCTGCCCCTTAGGGGCCAGCAGGCAAACATAAACCGCCCGTAGGCGACAGATATAGCGGAGAACCGCACGTTTTCGTATCAGCAGATACACGCCAAAAAGCCCAGTCAAGCTTGTCCCCGAATGTCGTAGTCGGGGATCCAGATTATAGCTTAACCAAATTAACCATATTAACTAAATTAACCAATGAACCATGAACCAATTACCATCAACCACTGAACCATGAACTATGAACTATGAACCATTTACAAGCATCGAGAATCCAACTTTAGCTCACTTTAGGCACTTTAGGCACTTTAGCTCACTTTAGCTCACTCCTTACTAACGACCAGTGCCGTGTCTCGGAGATTTTTTTCAAATCTACTTGAAATCAAACTCGAAATATGGTATAATGCATCTAACTATGGATGGTTCATAGTTCGTTGTTCGTAGAAAACAGACAATCGTCAATCCGGGGGCCCTCCTGATGGCCAGCGAAACCCAAAACCGCGCCCAACCGGCCCAACGCTATACGCTGTACGCTATACGCTATACGCTATACGCTATACTAAATATGCAAAACAAACCCAATTTTCAAAAACCCAAAATAAACGTATATTCATTAGTAACAATGGATTATGAAAATATAAGCGATTGGACACTTGGTGAAAACAAACCCAATTCAAACCCAATCAAACCCTGTCCTGAGCGCAGTCGAATGGGCCAATTTCCAAAAGACCCAAATGAATGTAAACTCACTTATAACAAAGGATTACAGAAAAAAAGATGATTTCGCAGTCCGAAAAAACAAACCCAATTCAAACCCAATTTCCGAAAAGCCCAAAATGAGCGCAAACGTCTTTGTCACAAAGGATTATGAAAATGAAACCACCCTTAGGCCCCGAAAAAACAAACCCAAAACAAACCCAAATTCAAAGGCAAAAAAAGAGCAGATTTATTTCTTCAAGTCCGTCGATGCGGCGCCGGATGACGCATTGTTCATTACCTTGGCTGAGCCGGGAGCGATTTCCAATCGGCCAGCCAACAGATTGTTCACTATGAAGTTGCCCTTGCCTTTTTTAACCTCCAGAGCTGTAACTTCCGTGAACTCCCTGCGGGTATCACGAATCATACAGCTTGAAACCATTGTGTCCTGGACGTCATCCATAAGAATACCGCAGTTATCGCAGTTAAGAACGGTACAACTGGAGATATTAAAATGCTGACACTTTTCCAGAATGAGTCCTCCTTTTTTTCGCCATACGTTGTTGATTTGCAGTCCGGTGAGTATGACGTTGTCACAATCGCGGAAGACAAGCCCCCTATCGGCACTTGCACCATCACCATAATGGTAACGTGGATTGCGGTCGAATACATTCGGACCAATAACAATGCTTGAGCTGCCTTCGATGAGAAAGTCATGCGCATAGCCCTTCCAGATGGTATTACCGACGATTGTAACACCGCGGACCTTGTGAAGGTGCACATTGATCTGCACGTCACTTAGTACGTTACCCGTAATGGTAATGTTGCCGCCCCGCAATTCACCCTTTGCATAGGAAGGTCGGGGCCGGCCCTCGCCTATAATGCGGATGTTGGCCGACTCAGGGGCATTGTGGGTATGCTGAATCGTACAGCCGGTTATAGCAATCTCTCCAATAGAACCTTCTGTAGCATCGATCAGCACATTTGCTGTCGCTGGGGCCTTCTCACCCATATTACCTTCGATATCACAATTGCCGATCTGCAGATTCCTGACGTCGCCGCCGCGCTGCACAATTCCTCCCCCGGCGTTATAACTTACATGTGAATTGCCGACGTTTATTTGATGCAGATTTACATGATCGAGGTATATTCCAATTCCACGATTTTCATAAATGTGGCAATCGGAGATAATAACATTACGGTTACGCTGCTTGAGGTGGATTCCGTGCAGCACCTTGCGAATCAGTAGCCGCGAGAAGGTCGCCTTCATTGTACCGGTCGCCTCTACACCGCATGCCTTAGGAGCAGCACCGACAATCTCAAGCCCGCTCACTGTTGGCATACGCTGGCTCTGCCAGACATTTTCTTCTACTGTGCTTGGGTCTGCTGTCCCACGATGCGTGCCAACCAGCCTCAACGCCGGGCCTGGACCAGTCATGATAAGCCTCGCCGTGCCTGAGGCGATGATCGACACAGGTCCGATGCGGTCCAAATTTACCACTATGGTTTTGGTAAGCCGGTATATCCCGCGCGGAACATGGACATCACCCTGGCCTGAATCGACCGCACGCTGAAATGCCTTGCTGTCGTCCGCTTTGCCGTCCCCGACGGCACCGAAATCACGCACAGTCAGGCAAAAGTTTTCCGTAGGATGCCTTTCGGCAGTGGTTTCGGCTTGCTTGCGGGTGCTTTCGGCAGCCCCGACAGGGATGCCTTTCGGCAAAGCGAACGAAATTAACAACCCTTCGACTCCCATCAGGACTAAGGCCCCACATATCAAAACGAAAGAATTATTTCGTTTCATAAGTCATCTCCTGTTTTTGGACTATATTGTCAGTATTGGGCTTGACCAGGCTACACTGCCATTGCTTTGTACCACCCGGACATAATACCAATCAGTCCTTCGACTTAGCTCAGGATGGTGAGATTGTCGAACCATTTTTTCTGTTCCCCGCTTTTCCGTGAATTCGAATTCAGTTCGATAGTTCTCGGAGAAGACAATCCTGTGCAGCAGCATAGATTCTGAGGTAAAAGGCCCGGTGAATTCTGTATGACTGGATTCTGCTAACTGTTCTAAGGATTTTGTAATGGCCATTTGAGTAGGCTGAGTTAGTGCAATCGCTAATTTTGTTTTTGGTGAACCCAGAATTTCCAAGATTATGCTGTTGGTTGCCCTTTCTTCATAAGCCTGCATACGTGAGGTGTAGGAAATAACCTTACAACTTTCATCATCAATAGTTGTGATTTTATTGCGTCGTTCTTCGTCAAAAGGGCCAGATTGAAAACAGGGAGTGGCGGAAATGATTTTTCCATCACTAACGGTAACTCTGAATTGCCAGTCGCAAATGCGAGCCATGTTTAAATCTCCCCACGGCCCCCAGCCGAATTCGATGCGGCATAGAATTGGCTTTTCCCAATTAGATGGCCGAATTGGGCGATCGATAGGATGATCACGATAAATCACTTCGTTATTGCGAAGTACTTCGAGGCGGTCGATGACGTCTTTACCTTTGGCCTTTACATGGATTTTGCGAGCAAATGTTGCGGGAATTGTTTCACCCATGCAGTGCCCATTAATGCGAAAGTCTAATTCAATTCGATCGCCGCTAACGCCATAAGTCCGTCGTGCCTTAAGGGCTTCCAGGATGGATTTAC
>JBDRTM010000311.1:0-3293 GCA_043824065.1 Planctomycetota bacterium
GCTGTACGCTATACGCTGTACTAAATATGCAAAACAAACCCAATTTCCAAAGAAGTCAAATGAATGTAAATCCATATAATACGAGGGATTATGAAAATAAATGGCGGCGGAGAGTCCAAAAAAACAAACCCAATTCAAACCCAATCAAAGCCAATTTCCAAAAGGCCCAAATGAATATAAACTCACTTATAACAAAGGATTACAGAAAAAAAGATGATTTCGTAGTCCGAAAAAACAAACCCAATTCAAACCCAATTTCTGAAACGCCCAAAATGAGCGCAAACGCTTTTTCACAAAAGGATTACAGAAAAAACGACGCTTTCGCAGTCCAAAAAAACAAACCCAAACAAACCCAATTTCAAACGGCGCACTTACTTATTAACCGGATGAAACCCAAATTATTGAATTTTCACCGCAAAAATAGTTTGACAGTTTGGCAGAATTCAGTAAAATTGTCTTTTTTGTGTAGCGAAAGAGAGTGTTTCTATGAAGAGCTTTATGGCAAAAAAAGAGCAGGTCGAGCAGAAGTGGCTGCTCGTGGATGCCGATGGGGCTGTTCTGGGTCGAATGGCGGCGAAAATCGCGCCTATACTTATGGGAAAAAACAAGCCCACATATACGCCGCACGTCGATACAGGCGATTATGTGATTGTGGTGAACGCCGAGAAAATTCAGCTTACCGGCAAAAAGGCCCAGACGAAGGAGTACGACTATTATACGCATTTCCCCGGCGGGCATAAATTCGTCAGCTTTGCCGATATGATGGCAAAAAAGCCTGAAAAGGTTGTTGAATTGGCCATAAGGCGGATGCTGCCGAAGAGCAAGCTCGGCAGAAAAATGCTCAAAAAGTTGAAGGTGTATAAAGGCCCGGAACACGAGAACCAGGCCCAGAAACCGGAAAAAATAGAACTGATTTGATGGACAATTTGCGAAATTCGAAGTACGAAATGATAACTTGTTAAGTAGTGAGTGGTGAGTAGTGAGTATTCAACTCACCAATTAACCACTCACCAATTAACCATCTTGTTTCGGATTTCGATACGCCTGTTAGAAGCGTATGTATCCATATTCGATATTAGGATTTTCACGAGGGACGAGTTGTTATGGCAGATACCCAAACTGACAACCTAAATGTAAACGTAAGTACTCAGAAAGAACGGCTGTCGGGCTCGTCCACTGGGCCAAAGGGTGGTTTCTGGTGGGGAACCGGCAGAAGAAAATGCTCCGTCGCCCGTGTACGAATCAAACTCGGCAAGGGCAAGTTGCTGGTCAACAAAAAAGAGCTCAAAGATTACTTTGTTCGGGAGCAGGACAGAAAAGCAGTGCTGGCGCCTCTGGTGACTGTTGACGCGGAAAAATCATTCGATATCTTCATAAATGTCAAAGGCGGCGGAACTACCGGACAGGCAGGTGCGTCGCTGCTGGGAATTGCCAGGGCATTGAAGAAATATGATGAAAACTATCTCCAGGCCCTGCGGGACGGCGGGCATCTTACCCGCGACCCCAGGATGGTCGAAAGGAAAAAGCCCGGACAAAGAGGAGCAAGGAGAAGGTTCCAGTTCTCGAAGCGATAATTTGCGAATCATTTTTGGGATTGTTGAAAGAGCCACTGGAATTTCCGGTGGCTTTTTTTGTGGAGATATAAATTACGATGTCAAGACAGGAACATACAAACAAGGGAGCTGCTTTGATAGCTTTGGCGAGCGTCTTTTTTTGTATAGCCGGCTGCCTGGTCAAGTACGGCTCATATATAGGCGCCTACAAGCTGGCTTTCTTTCGGTTCGTCATAGGGCTGAGCCTGATTGCTACTGCCGCTATGTCAGGGCGAGCTAAGCTTGTTTTTATCAATAAAAAGCTGCTGTTCTTTCGGGGCCTTGCAGGTGGGACGGCCGTCGTTATCGTACTTTTGTCCATTACTAAGCTGGGATTAGGTAAAGGCATGGTTCTTGTAAGCTCATACCCGATCTTTGCAAGTATTATCAGTGCGGTTTTCCTGAAAGAGCGGCTGCGGCTGTTCGATATTATGGCTATTCTGACAGCTATGGTAGGTATTTACATCATAGCTTACGAAAAACAGCAGGGCTTTTCATTGCTGGTCTTTGGCAGATATGAGCTTTTGGCCGTCCTCGGCGCGGTGATTGCCGGCATAGCTGTCACGCTGATACGCAAGCTCCACGATACGGACGATTCATTGGCGATTTACTTTTCCCAGTGTGTGGTCGGGATGTGGCTGGTCATAGGGCCGGCTTTTAGCAGCGAAGGGGCCATCGGCCTTAAAGGAGTCTTTATCCTGCTGGGCATCGGTGCCAGCGTTACTATCGGTCAGCTTTTGATGACGGAAGGCTTTAAGTATGTGCCGGTCAAGACCGGTTCATTGTTGCTTATGCTCGAGACTGTATTGTGCTATGTAGCCGGTGTGGCAATATTCGGCGAGCCTTTGACGGCGACTTGCCTTTTGGGTACTGTGTTAGTTATTGGCGCTTGTGCGGTCGTCTTGGTAAGGAGGAAACTTGACCACTAAAGATGAAACTGATATTCTTGGCCAATACTTGAGAAAAGAAAGGAAGACATAATGATACGAGTTGCGATAATCGGGGCAAGCGGATATACCGGCGCCGAATCAGTACGGATTCTCCTGCGCCACAACGAAGCGGAGCTTACCTATCTGACTGCGCTGCCGGAAGAATGCGGGGCGGTGGAAGACGTTTTTCCGCAATTTAAAGGGCGGTGCGCTCTGCAAATCGAACCGTTGGATATTGACAAGTTGTCTGATCTTGCTGATGTTGCTCTTTGTTGTCTGCCGCATAAGGTCTCTATGGGATTCGTGCCGAAACTTTTAGACGCCGGGCTGAAAGTAATCGACTTTAGTGCCGATTACCGCATCAAAGATGTTGCAGTTTATGAAAAGTATTATGTCAAGCATACTGATACCGAGAATTTAAAGCATGCCGCGTTCGGGCTGCCTGAGCTATTCCGCGAACAGATAAAAGGTGCCAAGCTCGTCGCTAATCCCGGCTGCTACCCGACAGGGGCATCGCTTGCCATTGCACCGCTGCTCAAAGAAAATTTGATAGAAACCGAGACCGTTATCGTCAATGCGGTAACAGGAACATCGGGGGCGGGGATGAAACCTTCGAGTAAATTTCATTTTCCCAATATGAATGAAAATATGTTTCCCTACGGCATCGGTAACCACCGCCATATGCCGGAAATTGAACAAATTGCAAGTGATGTTGCGGGCAAAAAGGTTACTGTGCTGTTTCAGCCCCACGTAGGACCTTTTGACAGGGGAA
>JBDRTM010000312.1:0-8402 GCA_043824065.1 Planctomycetota bacterium
CCATCGGACCAAGTTGTAATGTACAGGCTAAAACCCAATATTCTAAACTGTCATATACGGTTCACGTCCGTGCCGGTCTTGTAATTAGTACCCAATCCTTTCATAACTATCTCGTGCCTATTTAATATGGCACGTTTTGCAAAGAGCGCCACCGGTGTTAAGCATGACCAGATAACCAGATGCTTTGTCTGTGCCAGAGCTGTGAATATCGTGACAGCTCGCACATTGCATTTTGTCGTTAGACAACATATCGTCCGCAATAGTTCCTGTAGCGGTCAGCCCACTTAGTTTAACCGAAGGGTCTTCCAAACCGCCGTCGGCAAGAGCCAATGGTGAATCATACACAAACGAAACCGGGTGCATATCGCTCAAGTCAGTACCAAGGCTGGGACCGCCGCCACCATCATGGCAACTCATGCACAGCCTTGCAGAACCGTCAATACCACCGACAGCATCCATGGTAGCATGCAAAGTACCGCTGTCATAGGGCGTAAAGGCTGCTGTTGTCACTGATCTGCCCCACAAGGGTGCACCTGTTACGGTAGTGTCTGCGTTGTGCGGCGTATGACATTGGTCGCAACCAGAATCTGTGTGGGCAGCCATTACCAACATCGGCATCGGCATAAGCAATGCTGCCATAACCATCAACACAAGAATTTTCCTCAATTTCATAACAATTACCTCCAAAAAGACCTTATTACCTTAACAAACGTTTGTCTAAGTCAACACAACCTAAACTCTTAGCTGTTTATTAGTAAAGCAAAGTCCGTGCCAGGTCTTTCAGTAACAGTGCTCAATGAAAGGATGGTCTTGTAACCACTGATTACAAAAGCGGTTACAGCCAAAGAAAAAATAAGAAAATGGATTTCAAAGTTACGTGGAAGCCGTCTTTTTATCAAACCTGGGAATAACAAGACTTGGCCGTTATCAGTACTGGGAATAGCCTTTGATCAACGCCCACCAAAAACCAGGGTCAATGCCCGATAATAGGCCTGCATCGCTTTTTCCACTTGTCCCTTAGCCTGATGCACTTGGCCCAGCTCAAAGAATGCCCGGCTGGATTTGGGGTTCAGCGTTGTAGCTTCAAGCAGAAGTTTTTCGGCTGTCTCAAGATCGCCTATCTGACGTTTTGCCCAGCCGGATATTAAAAACAACTTTGCCTTATCGAGCAATCTGGTGGTTTCTACCCCATCGATTGTATCCAAAGCGTCCTTGCTTTGGCCGGTTCTGCAAAAAAGCTCGCCAAGTTCCAAAGCTGCTTCAACAGAATTAGGGTCGAGCTCCCTGGCCTTGCGCATTTCAGCAATGGCGGAATCGAGCCGACCTTTCTGATCAAGCATCTTTGCCATCTGCAGATGTCTTTTTACACGTGCCGTGACAGTAGTATTCGCGAGTGTCTTGACCTGTGTTAACTTCTCGAGTGTCTCGGCCTTAACGATACCCAGTGCGTAACTCAAGTGAGACCGTAGGGCAGGAGAAAAGTCATAGCCATATCCGGCTTTTAACCATAGAACTTTATCATCTTTTCCAACAATCAACACTGTCGGCATCGCAATTATCCCAAGCTTGCCCCACAATTGGTATTCCGTATCAATCAATATGGGAAAGGTAAGTTTCGAGTCTCCTTTGTATGATTCAAAGAAATCTTTCTTTGCACGTTCACTTATCACACCCACAAAATCGAATGGCTCAGCTTTGCTGCCTAAGTCTCTAAGAATCTTTTCAATGTCAACAACTGCGCGTTCTGATTGCTTTTGATTTGCCGATAGAAAGGTAATTGCTAACACCCGCTTGCGGTTGTACCTATACGCAAATACCATCCCGTTCGGATCTGCCAGTGAAAACTCCGGCATTTTTTCGCCGACTTTTATCTTTCGTGACTTGGCCTGGCTTGGAACAGCCAAAAGCATTATGTGCGCCATCAGGGCAAATGTGAGAATTGCAAGCAAACTATTTTTCAATCGTGGTAACATAAGGAATCCACCTTTCTAAAGTTATTGCGTACCTTCTGAGCTCACCTTCAGACTTACAGGCTGCGGTTTCTTATACACAACCGGTGTTTGGCGGTCGTAGGCAAAAGGTAAATGGCAACCTGGCTTACAGCCGCCACCGGTCTCGGTCTTTTCAAATTGTATAGGCAGGTCCCACCTTCCGTAAGGGACACTTTTGCGAATGTGCCTGGGCAGATTGCTGGCGTGTGTCTGATGACACGCTCGGCACGTCCGCCCACGGCGTTCCTTATTCACATGCAAAAAGTGGAGATTCGAGTCGCCATTTCTAAAGTCGGTAAGGTCTGATGTTTCCTTTGTCAGTACCATACTCTCAGAGTGACAACTAAAACACAGCTCATAATTCTCTTCACTAAAGGGCGAATAAAATTGTGGAGGATAATCCTTTGTTAAAAGGCGGAAGTGATCACTGCCGTGGCTGATATGGCACCCTTCACAATCCTTCTCAGCTATCGGGCCGTGTAAGAACTTCTTGTTTTCTATTTCAGCCGTAAAAGCTCCGAGTACTTCGTCTTTGCTTATAACAACTGGCTTATCATGACAGGTCATACAAAGTTCTATAGGGGCTGCCTTCAGACCGTGCTTAACTGTAGAAGCATGCGGGGTATGGCAATGCATACAACCATCTTCCTCAGTCACAACACTGTGTTGATATTTCGCAGTTTCCGCCATTTTCTTTATATCTTCGTGACATGAAAAGCACAGTTTGAGCCGTTCATCTATAAGCAACATCGCATCGTTTGCTCCATGAACGTCATGGCATCCATCACACTGTCCTTTCACCGGCTCGTGAACAAACTCAAACTTTTCCAGCTCGTTTTTTGTGACCTCGTGACAGGAGAAACAAAGCTCATTCGGATCGACAGTTAATAAATTCTTGTAGTCGGAACCGTGAGAGTCGTGACAAACTGTACATTCTCCCGCCGCAACAGGCCCATGCAGGAATTTCATACCGACCGTTATCCTATGACATTCCCCGCACGAATCAGCAACGGTCCGACTCGACAGGAAAAATTCGTTATCGCTGCTGTGGGGATCGTGGCACTCAATACAGCTACCCTCTTCCAATGGGTTGTGCAGGTTTTTCTTGGTTGTCTGGTCCAGATGACAATACTGGCAAAGGTCCGGTCCCTTTCGCGAAAGCTCAAAAGTATGCTCTTGCTCGTTCACAGGCTTATGACAGGACTTGCAATCGCCGAGGCCGACGGGTCCATGCACGTAAGCTTTTTTGGCGTAGTCCGCGTGACATTCTTCTGTAACACACGTTTTTTGCGGCGAAGCTGGCTTTTCCACCGCGAGCCCATTGGAAATTAACACACAAATTAACACAATTACTGACTTGTCAATTCTTTCTAACATGATCAAGCCCTCTCATCGTCACTAACGTTCATAGTGCACTCGTTTTAATAGGTTGTCTTGTTAGTAAGTTCCCTACACATATCGGCTCAATTAGCTGCTCTCTGAGGAGTCGGCCTGCGTCTGTAAAGCAGCACTAACGTTCCCAGCTTTGTTTTATAATGGAAAGGCTTGTTCAACTCTAAGACAGTCTGACGGCTGGTGCCGTTTTGCTCAATTGTTGCGATAATAGCAGGATGCAACAAGCTATCAGAGTTGTTTTTCCAATCGGTCTTAATAATTGCCTCGTCCATAATTTTTTCGATGCTGAAGGAGTATTCCTTATCTGCAAAAGGGTAGAAGCGGCCAAGTATGGCTTTTTCCGCCCGTTTTCTCCTATTCTTAGACAATAGCAGCCACGGCTTAGCTCCACGTGCCGCCACAAGAATGTGTTTGCCTTTTGTGCCACGGAGGTCAAAATCAGTAAACCTCATACGCAAGGGAAGTTTTGTTTCTTTGTGAGGAGATGAACGGAATTTTGCCCAAAGCCATCGCTCAAAAGTTTTCTCCCCGTCGTCGATGGCCACCTTGAGAGCAGGATTAATTGGTTTTTCCGAACGATTGACTACCTTTTTCGTCTTGGTATCAATCGAATAGTGCGGCATATACTCTATGACAGTTAGTTTATATTCGGATCTCGGTATGGTTATTGTTTCTTTTGTCTTAGCCGTATATTCAAATGGCTGATTACTATCCTCAGGCCAGACGGATAGAATGCCAACTGCTCTGGGGTGGGTTAGCTCTCGCACCAGTGTCTCAGCAGTATTGGGATCATTGAGTTTTCTTATCGCGACACTTCCGAGACTGGAAGATATCGATTGCCTGCCTGGCTCATCTGAGCTGAGCAAGATAATCTGTTCCAGGTTCCTACCTTTGACTGTTAATTTTGCAACAATTCCTCCGCCACGATGTTGGACCGCAGTAGTCTCCCACTTCAGATCGGGGAGATATTCTTCGAGCCTGATTTTGATAGGCGTGCCCATTACTGGCAGAATGTTGCTAAACTTGTGAGGTTTGTTCTCGTCAGGAACTCTAATTGGGAAGCGGAGTCCTTCCCCCTCCAGATCCATTTTGACCACAAGCTCCCATGGCCCTGTCAGAAATGAATGGTGCGGTCCGGCAGGCATGGCCCAGGTCCGGTCAATCCAAGCCGAGTTTGTCAATGCTGTTGTGGCAGCAATTGCCGTAACAACAATGCCAACAACTCTTGTGCGTAGCTTAGATTTCATATCTGTTCTCACAATCAACCTCTATTTTGTGCCGCTTACTATTTCACTTGCTTTAAGAAGCATTGCTTCGGTATATTTAAAATTGTGAACGCCCCAGCTTCCGTCGGATGAAACCAACTCAAGGATCGACCGGGCTTGTTTGACTTTGTCCTGAAATTCCTGTACAAGCTGTTCATCTGTTTCGAGCCCTGCCCGTTGCTCAAACATATCTACCTTATTGCTTATCTTTTCATACAATCCTTTGCTCTTCCCTTGCCAGAAGGGAATGTATTGCTGCCCTGTTCCTTTCTCGTGGCACTTGTCACACGCGCCGGGCACGGCTTTTGCGACTGTTCCGAAGCTATCTAACATTCCGGGCTTTTTTCGCACCTGCTCGATATGGCATCCCTTACATTCCACATGAGTAAGAAACATGGGACTTAGAATATGCTTAGGGTCCCCGTTTTGCGGATGATGCTCAGCCGCATAGATGCTGCGCTGGACTTCATGAGTGTTACTGTGACAGTTCTGACAATCCATCATGGCCGAAACCGATAGTACCTTTGTCTGGTCATGTAACACCTTTCCGTGGCATGCAAAGCACTCCACCTTTTCAGAATTAGTGTGGATTTCATGCAGCTCCACGCTATCGGCTTGTTGTTCATTGCTAAAACTATGGCAGTTCAGACACACACTGTCGGGCACCTCGCTTCGCTTTTCGACGTCGTTTTTATGACAGGAATCATCGCAGCTTGCCTGGTAGGAAACAAACTCAGCATGGTTAATTGTCACGAATCCACGTTCGATCACTTTATCCGGCACCTCATGGCAATCTTGGCAGCCGGTCTGCACCAGTCTGCTATCACTTTCATTATCCTTAAGGAAATGGCAGGTAAAACATACATCCTTATTCACGTTGAAGTGTTCGTCCCCTTCGAAATGGCTGTGACATGTGCTACACGAGATTTTTATTCCGTCAATAACTTTTGCAATGTGATTCTTGTGAGTGAACTTGAAACCGTTGTAGTCGATATTTTTTGATACCAGCTCTTCAGCGCTGTGGCACTCTAATCTCAGGCAGGAGACATCCTTAACTGTGGCATTTGGCTTTGTGCTAATTCTGCCGACAACGAAATTAATCAAATGTGCAGGAGCAACAATCTTGCCCTTAGCATAATTGATAAGCCCTGGTTCAAAATGGCATTTCGTACAGTTCACTTCCGAATGGCTCGACGCCTGCCAATTGGCGTAGTAAATATTCATGTTATGGCAGGAATTGCAAAAGCCAGGCTGTCCCGTGATAACCATCATCCCGGCACCAAAAAAAGACAAGAGCACGACCAATAGTAGTATCTTTACGGACCACTTCATTTGTCTGATAACATTTATCCCTGATACAAATATCATCCTAATATAGTTCACTATTCTACTTCTCAACTTAATAAACAATAATTCAGACTAAGCAAAACTGATACAGTCGGCTCTTTCTGTAGCAAGTCATCATGAGTATGCCGCTTGCCGTAAAGTCAGCTTCGGCGGCCAACTGCTTACTTGGTTAGATTGCCACCCAAGGTTCCTACCAAGGCGCACACTAAGCGCCACCCTACAGTTTTCTCGCAAATAGTGTGCCTGAAGTGGCTGATTCGTCGGTCGGAGAGCACTACCGGCCTTGAAGGCCTGATAACAGGGATAATGGGGATGAAAAATTCACAAATTTGTTCATTACGTCTGATATAATACGAATTATTCCTATTTGTGAGATAACGTTTAATCATAATTCCCATTAATGAGATGCGACGAGGCCAAGCTTCAGGTTGGCTACGGCTCAGCAGATTCCCGTATCGGATTGCGGGATGGCGGGTGCGGACGATGAATAAACGCCCGGACATTTGGCAGAACGAGTTGTTTTCTTAAGTTCTTCTTTCCTTGGCAATGTGATCCAAAACTTGGTTCCTACATCTTCTATACTATCGACCCATATTTTCCCACCATGTCTCTCCACTATATATTTTGTTATCGATAGCCCTAAACCTGTACCATCTTTCTCAGTTTTTCGGGCGTTACTCGCCCTAAAGAACTCATCAAAAACCTCGCCAAGCTCATCCACAGGTATACCGATGCCCGTGTCTGCGATTTCGATGACGGTAAAATCATTTCCATTTTTCGCACTTAATGTGATTGTCCCGTTTTCCGGTGTATATTTTATTGCATTAAGCAGCAGATTTGCGGTTACTTCTTCCATGGAAAACTGGTTGCCGATGATTTTATCTACCGACGATTCAACATCATAATTTAGGATTATCGATTTATCCTCAGCCTTGGTTCTTACAGCAGCAACCGCATTGTGTATGGTATCTCTCAATGAAAAAGCATCCATTTCAAATTTGTCGCTAAGTCGCATTTCTGTCAGCTTCAACAGTGTCTCTACGAAGTTTTTGAGTTTGATGGTTCGGGTGTACGCACGGTTTATAAACTCCGCCGGCTTATCGTCAAGCGGCCCGATCACCTTGTTCACTATCAAACCGAGGCAGCTCTGGATGGTTGCGATATGCCCTTTGATATCATGAGTTACGCGTAGAACATATTCATCCTTTATGCGGTCTTTTTCCTGGAGTAATATATTTGCTTGTCTGTAAGCTTGCTCGGTTCGCTTGAGTCTCACGGCAATATAGCTGGCCATGTACACCGCCAAATATATTGCTGTTGTGAAGACGAATAAAGTACCAAGAATATAAAGGTTGTCTCTGTGCAAGCAGTAGGGCGCGAATCCTCTTAGGCAATAGTGCGGTATAAGCTGCAGATATTCGAGTAGTATAAGGAGACTAAAAAGTAAAACGGCAAAGGTAGCTTGCAAAAAGCTCTCCCACACAGAAAGTAATATGCTCGCTATAATCATATGAAATATGAAATAAAAAACAAATGGGTTTTCAATCCCGCCCGAGAAATGCAACAGGACCGTTAAGATAAGCAAGTCAGCGGATATCTGGAAGTTGACTATTTTCTTTACTGCCGTGTGAGGTGCCTCATTACCCCGTTTTGCAAAATGATTTAACAGAAATAACACTATCAGATTGTACACAGCAAGAAGTATCGCGATAGCGTAGAGGGCAACATCTTGCAGCTCTATACCTAAATAGTTTTGGGAAACATAGGTCGCAGCGCCGACAAATAGTATGGCGACCCACCTTAGCTTGACCAGCCAGTAAGCTCTTTTAATGAGTCTGATATTTTCAGATACCGGTTCCATCCTAAGCCTTCTTTGATAGAAGTTTTTTGATTTCGGCCAGCAGAATTTCGGGTTCTACCGGTTTGTCCAGGAATGCATCCACCGGCAGCCAGGTAGGATCTCCAGCAGTAGATTTAAAACCTATGCCGGTTCTCATCTCAACTGCTGTCAGCATCAGGATAGGCATATCTTTGAGCTGGGGGTCTTTCTTCAATTGCCTGGACATTTCAAAGCCATCCTGCCAGGTGGCCATCATAACGTCCAGTATAGCTAAATCCGGCTTTTCAGCTTTAATTTCTTCCATCCCTTCTGTTCTGTCGGCGGCCGTGACCACGGTGTACTGCTCATTTTCCAGAATGGTCTTAAGTACTTTGGTAAAATCCGGGTCATCATCCACAATCAAAATCCTTGCATGTTCCATAAATCACCTCATAAGATTACAAAATTTTTCAGTTGTCTAATCCGACAACATGAACACAATGTGCCAAAAACTCATCATAGAAGATGTCGTTTGCTCCTTTTTCTTGAAGCACTCTTGTAACCGCCTCAATCATCAGCGGCGGC